>DATCXA010000188.1:0-3584 GCA_036566085.1 Propionibacteriaceae bacterium | reverse complement strand
CTTGACGCCTTCCATCTCGTCAGGCTCGGGACGCAGGTGGTCGACGAGGTGCGGCGGCGCGTGCAGCAAGACACGCTGGGCCGCCGCGGCCACAAACACGACCCGCTGTACAAGATCCGCGGGCTCCTCCGCCATGGTGTGGAACACCTCAGCGAGCGTCAGCAAGCCAAGATCACCACATGCCTGGACGCCGGCGACCCCACAGATGAGGTGAACATCACCTGGCAGTGTTATCAGCAGCTCCGCTCCATCTACCACGCCACCCCGGCGAAAGGCCGCCAGATCGCGATCAAGGTGCTCGACAGCTTCTACAGCTGTCCGATCCCCGAGGTCGCCCGCCTCGGCCGCACTCTCCGCGCATGGAAGGCTCAGATCTTGGCCTACTTCGATAGCCACGGCGTCAGCAACGGCGGCACCGAGGCCATCTGTGATCATCGAAAAGGTTCGCCGGCTCGCCCACGGATTCAAGGACTTTGATCATTACCGGCTCCGGATCCTACTTGCCGCAGACGGGTCACGCCCCTACCGCAGAAGCCAACACCATCCTTAGATCCGAAGAGCCCTCAAAGAGGCGGGCTATCTATTCTCTGTGCAGGCCTCTGCAGCATTCAGTTACCGCTCTCCCTTGCGGACTTCGTCCCCGCTTACAGCCCATCCCGTCCACCGCAATTGCTCATAGCCCAAGGGGAAGCCCGCGACCGCCTCCGACCTGTTACTGAAAGTTCGGTTAGTGATTACTTACGCTGATGCCAGACCTGAGTCACTCGGAAACCGAAGGCGGCGCGCGATTGTTGCCGCTTTGGTAGATGCCGCTGGCCTCATTGGCGTGCTTCCAGCGCGCTGAGCCCGGGACGGCGGATCAGGCTCTGAGCAGAGACCTGTGAAGGAACCTGCCCGGCCCAGCGCTCCCAGTAATGGTCGGAAGTCGGCGGGTAAGACCAGCCCCTCGCACCGGTGCCGATGATTAGGTCAGTCGATTTCAGCGTCGGGTTCACGGGCCTCGGTCAGTGTTTCCCAGCCTTGCCAGATGATCACTGGCAGCATGACGAGCGCGGCAATCGGGTCGGCCCACCACCAGCCCAACAATGCGTACGATCCGACACCGATGAGCAGCGCCAGCGAGAGGTAGGAGCACACCCAGGTCTCTTTGGAATCTGCAACCAGTGCCCGGCTGCCCATCTGCTTGCCTGTGCGCTGCTTGGCGTAGGCCAGTACGGGCATGACCACCAGCGAGAGCACCGACAAGGCAATCCCTACCGGCGACGTCAACGGTTCCTGATGCCTCAGCAGGCCGCTGAGGCCTTCATAGGTGATATAGGCGGCGAGCACGAAGAACGTGACAGCCACCACGTACAGTGCCCGCTTCTCTGCCGCACTCTCCTCCGCGATCGGGGCGTGCGGTCCAGCCTTGCGCAGCCTCCACAGCAACCCGACGGCGCTCACCACCTCAATAGCAGAATCGGCGCCGAAGCCGATGAGAGCGACGCTTCCAGCGAGGACCCCCGCACCGATGGCGACGACTGCTTCCACAACGTTCCAGCCGACGGTGCAGTATTCGAGCAGCAGAGCGCGGCGATGCAACGCCTCCCGGCGCTCCACGACGGCGGTCACACGGCGAGGCTAGCCGCTAGCCGTTGTCACCGCATCCGAACTGCCGCCGCGCGGCAGTTGAACTTCCCGCCGTCCATCGCCCAAGTTCGTGATAGTCAGCGGTATTGCCCCGAGGCCACCGTGGCGACATGGGCAGGTTCCAGGATTGGCCCGACGCCTCAATTGGCCAGGTATAGTCGGAGTCGCGCTCGACTGGTCCTATAGAGACTCTTGATACGCCAATAACGCCTGAAATCCACCTACCAGGTCGGTAGCCCGGCTCAGACCAAGATCACGCAGTGTGGCCGCGGCGAGGCTTGAGCTGTAGCCCTGGTTGCACACCAGGATGAAGCGAATATCGGCGCGTGACGCAACCGGTAGACGATCAGGCGAAGTCGGATCGAGGCGCCACTCAAGGACGTTGCGGTCGATGATGATCGCGCCGGTCAATTCGCCATCTCGCTGCCGTTGTTCGACGGGACGGATGTCGATCAAGACCGCCCCGGCTGCCAGCTCATCATCAAGACACCCAGGTTCCACGCGATCCAGTACCGCCCGCGCCCGGGCAAGCAGCGCATCAATCGCTGACTGATACACCAGGCCTATCTCCTCAACTACTGTCGACGGCGAAAGACCGCCCAGGTGAAGGGCTGAATCCGACCGCTTGGAGTGGTGTGGGACTCCCGATCCTCCTCGATCAGCTGCCACCCAACACCGAGCGCGGCTGCGAGATCGGCGGCATCGTAACGGGTGACCGGAAGGCCGGAGCATTGCAACGGGCCGTCCGGCGCGAAGGTTGCAAAGATCGCGAACCCGCGCTCCGGATCGGTCGCCCGTTCCAAAGTCTGCAGATACGCCTCACGATCTTGTGCGCTGATCATGAAATGGAACAGCGCTCGGTCGTGCCACAGGACATAACGCCGCGGTGGCTGCCAGGTGCGTACATCGCCGAGCAGCCATTGCACCTGATCAGCGGCGGCACCGAGACGCTGCTGAGCGGCCTGCATCCCGATGATCGACACGTCAAGCACAGTGAGATCCGACTGGCCACGCGCCAACAGGGCTTCCACAAGTGGTGAACTTCCTCCACCTACATCGGTCACGCTGTCCGCTGGACCGATCCCCACGCGGTCGAGCATCCGCAACGACCACACCGGCTCAGACTGGAACCAACTTCTTGTCGTATCTCCATGCCCGTACGCCTGGTCCCAATGCTCAGCCGGTTCGGTAGCGGTCTCCATTGATCCATCATGCCCGGGTTACCCGATCAACTAGATCAGCGAGCTCACAAGGACGACTAATGGGAAAGTTGCCTGAAGGAATCGCAGGCCGCTTTTGGGGGTCGGAACTCCAGCGCTTACCAGTGACTCGGATGGTCTGCCGAGGCCGCGCCAAAGGGAGTAACGAACTGAGTACCAACTGTGGCGCAGGTCGGCAATCGCCACTGAACGATCCTGGAAGGTTCAGCACTCCGCGTCGAGCGATCGACGACCATCTGACGTACCTCCGGACCAAGAGGTCTGTACCTCAGGGAGCAAATCGAACAGCAGCCGCGCGCCGGGCCCTTTGCGGGCCCTAAGCCAGAACCAATGACGGTGCCTTGCGGTGCAAGCAGGTCAACCCGGCCGCATCGGCGTCGGCTCAGGCGGGCGCGCGGATTCCTTCCAAGCTGGTCATGCGAGTTCGATTCTCGTCACCCGCTCCAGTGGCATAATGCCTTGTCAGGGCCTATTTCACGGCCAGTAATAGAACGCGGCGACGCGGCCTGAGATCGCGGCAGGCTGTCATCTCGTGCAGATCATGCTGTGTGCAGCCGCAGCTTTGTGTGGCGGGCGTTGTCTCGTTCATTCAGATTGCACGTCGGGACGGCGGACTGTTCGACGACCACTCTGAGAGCCCAACCGATTTCAGTACGGCGCTGATGCAGAAGTCGCTCTGGCCGAAAGGTCCCGCTATCGAGGATTCGCCGCGGTTCATGGCCGCCCCGAGTCACC
>DATCXA010000184.1:0-6246 GCA_036566085.1 Propionibacteriaceae bacterium | reverse complement strand
GCCGCGCCGATGATCGTGAGCCATTGCACGCCGAACGGGATGCGCCGACCGGCGCCCCGCTTCCTGGACCGGGTGAAGCGGCGCCGGCGCCCACGCCCTCTGGTGGCGCGATCCTTGCCAAGCCGCCGGTACGCAAACTGGCCAAGGATCTGAGTGTTGATCTTGCGTCGCTAGTCGGCAGCGGCCCTGGCGGAGTGATCACTCGCGACGACGTCATGCAGGCGAGCGGACGCACCCGGGCTGAGCCGGTCGAAGCCGAGATGCTGCCGGGTGAGCCAGTCGAAGTCCGACACGTGCGCGAGGACGTCCGGATCCCGATCAAGGGCGTACGCAAATCGACCGCAGATGCCATGGTGCGCTCGGCGTTCACGGCACCCCATGTCTCGGTCTGGATGGACTGTGATGTCAGCGCGACCATGGAATTAGTGGAGCGGCTCAAGTCCCGACGCGAGTTTGCTGATCTTCGGGTTTCTCCGCTGCTGATCATTGCCAAAGCGGTTTGTCTGGCGCTCGGGCGTACCCCGGAGCTCAATTCCTTCTGGGACGAGGCGGCTCAGGAGATTGTGCTCAAGAGCTCAGTCAATCTTGGAATCGCCGCCGCAACGCCGCGTGGCTTGCTGGTGCCGAATATCAAGGGCGCGGAATCCCTCAGCCTTGCCGAGCTGGCCGCTGCGATCAACGGGATTGTGGCGACGGCCCGCGAAGGCCGTACCCAACCGGCGGACATGGCGGGTGGAACGTTTACGATCACCAACATTGGGGTGTTCGGCGTCGACGCTGGGGCTCCGATCTTGAATCCGGGGGAGTCCGGCATCGTCTGCTTTGGTCAGATCACTCGGCGCCCTTGGGTGGTCGGCCGCGGAGCTGAGGAGCGAATCGAACCGCGCTGGGTGATGACCTTGTCGGCATCATTCGATCATCGGCTCGCCGACGGTGCGCAGGGTTCAACCTTCCTCGCCGACGTCGCCGCTATCCTGAACGACCCAGCCCTCGCCCTCCTCTACTAACCCCGACAAGTCGGGAAGTGAGTGAGTCAGAGTGCGAGGAGCTCTTGGTCGTGGACGTGACGGCCGGAATCGACGAGCTCTTGGAGGGTGTCTCCGTCGTCCCACTGATTCACATTCATCGCAGCTGCGACGCCACCATCCCGCAGCCAGAACGCGGTGAACTCCCGTGACTTCAGATCGCCGCGTACGACAAGCCGGTCCTTCGTCGGATCCGCTAACCCGCGATACTCGCAGCCGAGGTCGTATTGATCGGAGAAGAAGAAGGGTCGCAACACGTACGGCTCCTCCGCACCCAGCAGGTTGCGCGCCACATGTGTTCCTTGATCTTTGGCATTCGCCCAGTGCTCGACCCGGACCCGATGCGCATACCGAGGATGATCATGGGCCGCAACGTCGCCGGCGGCATAGATGTCCGGATCGGAGCTGCGCAGTGTCGCGTCGACGGCAATCCCGCCATCGGCCAGCTTGAGTCCGGCAACATCGGCTAGAGCGATGTTCGGCGCGGCGCCAACCGCGATCAGGACCAAGTCAGCCGGCACCGATGCGTGACCTTTGATATGCACCGATGACACAACGCCATCACCCGCAAAGCCGGTTACACCGATGCCCAGCCGGAGATCGACATCATGATCACGATGTAGTGCGGCGAATGTCGCGCCGATCTGCTCGCCGACTACCGCCAACAGCGGCTGGGATCGCGGTTCGATCACGGTCACATTGGCGCCGTGCAACCGGGCAGCCGCAGCCGCCTCGCAGCCGATCCAGCCGGCGCCCACGATCACTATCCGTGCACCCTCGGTAAACCGCTCCCGCAGCCCAAGCGATTCCTCGAGGGTTCGCAATGTCAGCAGTCCCTCAAGATCGGCACCGGGCAGGTCCAGCCGTCGCGACCCCGAGCCAGTGGCTATCAGCAGCTTGTCGTACGGATATTCGGTGCGACTCGCCACCACGACCTTGCGCGCCCGATCGATTCGGGTAGCCATCGTCCCGAGTCGCAAGGAGATGTCCTTGTCCGCATACGTTGCCTCCTCGGCAACCCAGTCCGGTTCGTCACGTTCGCCAATGAGCACTGCCTTGGAAAGCGGTGGTCGTTCGTACGGAAGCTGGCTCTCCTCACCGATCACCGTGAGCTCACCCTGGTACCCCTGATCTCGAAGCGCGATGGCGGCCGAGGCTCCGGCCAGTGATGCTCCGATGATGACGATGCGAGACGGCTGCGATGTAGGGGACTGAGTCATGTCTCCCATGGTCTCTCGCTGAGCTCTCGGGCGCCACGGACACAACTGGAATGGTCGTCAGAAGGCGGCTTCGTCCATATCCATGACGGCGAGATCGGTGGCTTCGGCGATGGCTCGTTCAGCAGCCAACTTGGGCAGCACCGTACGCGCAAACCAGCGGCCCGAGGCAACCTTGCCCTCATAGAAAGCCTTCTCATCCGGACTGAGCTGCGCGTTGAGCCGCTCCAGCGCCACCTTGGCGCCCCGAAGCAACAGCCACGCACAGATCAGATCGCCGAGTGCCATGAGAAGTCGCGTAGCGTTCAGACCGACCTTGTAGATATTGCGCGGATTACTGCTTGGTACGCCAGGCACGGGCGTACCAAGATCATTGATCATGCCCAAATCACTGATCATGCCCAAATCACTGATCATGGTCGCCACAATGGCCGCTACATCGTCCAAGCCCTGCTGCAGCAGGGCACGTTCCTCTTTGAGCTGGCCATTCCCGCTCTCGGTGAGTATCCATTGATTGATCTGCACCGAAAGATCACTAAGTGCACTGCCCTGATCCTTGACGATCTTGCGGAAGAAAAGATCTTGGCCTTGGATCGCTGTCGTGCCCTCGTACAGGGTGTCGATCTTGGCATCCCTCACGTACTGTTCAATCGGATAGTCGGTCAGGAAGCCTGAGCCGCCAAAGGTCTGCAGCGACTCGGTGCCAAGCAAGACCCAAGACCGCTCAGAGCCGTAGCCCTTGACGATGGGCAGCAAAAGATCATTGAGCCGCTCAGCGGCCTCATCAGTGGTGCCGTTTGCCCGAGCGATGGCGTTGCGATCCTGGATGGTTGCGGTATAGAGCAGCAGTGCTCGCAGCCCTTCTGTGAAGGACTTTTGCGTCATCAGGGAGCGCCGTACGTCGGGATGGTGAGTGATCGTCACTCGGGGCGCGGTTCGGTCGGTGGCTTGGGTGAGATCAGCACCCTGGACCCGAGTCTTGGCGTACTCCAAAGCATTGAGATAGCCGGTAGACAACGTGGCTATCGCCTTGGTCCCGACCAGCATCCGGGCGTGTTCGATCATCCGGAACATTTGTGCGATGCCGTCGTGTACGTCGCCCAGCAACCAGCCCTTTGCAGGTACTTCAGTGCCGCCAAAGGTCAGCTCGCAGGTACTCGAGGCCTTGATACCCATCTTCTTCTCGAGACTGGTCGCGAAAACCCCATTGCGTTCACCGCTGAGCTGCCCTGTTTCAAGATCAAAATGGAGTTTTGGTACTACAAACAGCGACAGGCCCTTGGTGCCTGGCCCACCGACCCCCTCGACGCCCTGCGGTCTGGCGAGGACGAGATGGATGATGTTCTCGGTCAAGTCATGCTCACCCGAAGTAATGAAGCGCTTGACGCCTTCGATGTGCCAGGTGCCGTCATTTTGTGGAATCGCCCGAGTACGTCCAGCCCCGACATCAGAACCAGCGTCGGGCTCGGTAAGCACCATCGTGGCACCCCACTGGCGCTCGATCATGATCTTGGCAATACGCTGATCACGCCCGTTCCCCGTCGCCCACAGTGCATAGGCGAACTTGGGGCCGGCCGAATAGAGCATTGCCGATGGATTGGCGCCGATATTGAGCTCGTGAACAGCCCACTGCACCGACGGCGGGGTGGGCTGCCCGCCGAGCTCCTCCGGTAGCTCTAGCTGCCACGCCCCGGAGTTCATGAGCGCCCGGAAGGATTTCTTGAGGTCCTCAGGAACTGTCACAGAGTGAGTCATAGGATCGTAGACCGGCAGATTCCCATCACTGTCGGAGAATGACTCGGCCAGCTTGGTCTTGGCGATGTGATCAACTTCGGCGAGGATGGCCGAGACCGTTTCTCGATCAAGATCGGCATACGGCCCGGTGCCTAGAATCTCTTCGCATCCGAGGACTTCAAAGAGGTTGAACTCGATATCACGGACATTGGACTTGTAGTGACTCATCTGGGCACCTCGCTGGACCGCTCAGGCAAGTTACTCCTGAGTAACTTCAATTATGCTACTCGTCGGTAACCAATCCAAGTGTCGTTATCGAACGGCTAGATTGGCGACTGAGGCTAGGCGCACACCACTACGGAGGGCAGATGCGCAAATCGGCTAGGGACGACGAAAGCAAGATCGACATATCGGAGCCGGGCAACCATGCTGCTGGCATTCCTGGCGTGGCTGTGGGCTTGAAACGATCAGTGCAGAAGATGGGGGCGCTGCGGTCCGCGCGCACCCTGCTGAAGCTCAATCAAGCCGAAGGCTTTGACTGCATGAGCTGTGCCTGGCCCGATCCCGACCCTGGTCATCGGCATACGGCTGAGTTCTGCGAGAACGGTGCGAAAGCTGTCGCGGAGGAAGCTACCACAGCACGGGCGACGCCGGAGTTCTTCGCCCGCTACAGCATTGCCGATCTTGACCGGCACGACGAGCACTGGTTGGGGCAGCGGGGCCGGATCACTCATCCCATGATCAAGAACCCCGGAGCGACGCATTACGAACCGATCGAGTGGGATGCTGCGTTCCGGCTCATCGCGGATCAGCTCAATGGACTGGCCAGCCCGGACGAAGCAATCTTCTACACCTCCGGGCGTACGTCCAATGAAGCGGCATTCTGCTACCAGCTGTTCGTTCGGGCATATGGCACCAACAACCTGCCTGACTGTTCCAATATGTGCCACGAGTCGACGAGTGTTGCGCTCGCAGACACCATCGGCATCGGGAAGGCGAGCGTCATTCTGGAAGACGTTCACAACGCTCAACTATTGATCTTGGCCGGCCAGAATCCTGGTACCAACCATCCGCGGATGCTGGCCGCGCTCGAGTCTGCCAAGCGACGGGGCGCCAAAATCATTGCCGTCAACCCGTTGCGCGAGGCCGGACTAATCAACTTTCGAAATCCGCAGCATGCCCGTGGGCTGGTCGGCCGAGGTACCAACCTGGCGGATCTCTACCTACCGATCAAGATCAATGGCGACCTGGCCCTCTTCCAAGCCTGGGGCGCACTGCTAGTCAAGTGGGACGCTCTTGATCACGATTTCATTCGGCGGTACACCCGCGGCTTCGAGGACTGGTCGGCTCATGTTGCAGCCATCGACTGGGATCTCGTCGAAACGACAACCGGCCTATCGCGCCAACAGATCACCGAGGGCGCACAACTGCTCCGCGACTCGGATCGGACCGTGTTCTGCTGGGCGATGGGCTTGACCCAGCATCACAACGCGGTCGCCACCATTTCCGAGATCGTCAACCTCGCTCTCGCCCAAGGCAACATTGGCAAGCCGGGTGCCGGACTGCTGCCGGTCCGCGGCCACTCGAATGTGCAAGGCGACCGCTCGATGGGGATTTGCGAGAGTCCGCCGGCCTACTTCCTTGACCGGCTGCATGCTGAGTTTGGCTTTGCGCCGCCCCGCGAGGACGGCTACGACACAGTGGATTCGATCCGTGCGCTAAGGGATGGCAAAGCCAAGATCTTCATCGGGCTCGGTGGGAACTTCGTACAGGCCGCACCGGACACCGACGTCACCTCGGCAGCGTTACGCGGCGCAGAGCTGACGGTGCATATCTCGACGAAGATCAATAGATCACACCTGACCTGCGGCACAACCGCGTTGATCTTGCCGACCTTGGGGCGTACCGAGATCGACAAGCAGGCGAGCGGCCCGCAGTTCGTCTCTGTCGAAGACTCAACCTGCTCGATACACGCATCCCGCGGACCGCTGCCACCCGCCAGTCCGCATCTGCGCTCCGAAGTGGCAATCGTTACCGCGCTTGCCGAGGCGACGCTCGGTGATCGCTATGACATTGACTGGCGGGCTATGCGTGATGACTATCGGCAGATCCGCCGGCACATCGCTCGTGCGGTGCCGGGTTGTGACAGCTATGAAGTGAATGTGTCGCGGCCGGGCGGCTTTGTCATGGAACATCCGCCGCGAGATCAGCGCCGGTTTCCCACCAAGTCGGGGCGGGCGGAGTTCACCGTGTCAACGATTGAAGCGCTT
>DATCXA010000183.1:0-5809 GCA_036566085.1 Propionibacteriaceae bacterium | reverse complement strand
AGCGGCGCCACCGCGGCCGGTTGACCGTTCGGCAATATCTTCTCTGGAAGCGATCCAGCCGCCGTACGGTGTTGATCAAGCCAGCGCAGCCGCGCCAACGCCTCGTCGCGATGATCGATGAACGCCGCAGTCATTCCCCGGCTGGCACTCGCGTTAGTCCAGCTCACACCATCACGCCGCCACGAGCCGCCCGGAGCCAAGCCGCCAGCGGGTCGCTCCATCAGTGGTGCTGCTCGTTCCCAGGCGCGTACCACAGTTTGATCAATAACGGAGGTCAAGGGCGGCAACAGAAAATCGACGCCAAGATCAACTGAGTCACCGCCTCCGCCGAGATGTCGCGGATAGCCGTTGAGGCCGAAGTCCTTCTTGACCGCGGCTCGCAACCGTGTCGCACCGGCGGCCGAGGCGTCCGCCTGTTCGACATCTCCCAGCATTCGATAGAGCTGCGCGCTGCTCTCGAGCCCTGCGCAGACAACACCTGCTGTCGCGAGCGTTAGCCGGTTTTCCTTGACTTCCCAGTAGTCGGCGGAAGCGGAAGGCAATGCCGATGGCGTCGAAATTGATCTCAGTGCTGCTTGTGTGCTGCGATCAATCAGTCTTTGCTGTCGTTCCAAGAACGCTGTACGGTCGGCTGGCCTCAGTTCGGCAGCCACTTGAACAGTCGCCCACAGCGCCCAGCCGATCCCATCGAGCTCGATGCCACGATCATCGGGCACGCCGCTGCCATCGGGCAGGTAACGAGCCTGGAAAAATCCCGACTCGGGCTGCACCTGCTGCAGGAAGCCCACAATGCGTTCGGCGTCGGCATAGTGCCCGGTACGAGCCAGCGCTGACGCAGCCAGCGCAGAATCGCGCGGCCATACGTAGCGCCACGGTTGACTCCATCCCGCGACCGCCACACCGTAGGGCCGACTCAACACATGAAGATCAAGAAGTGCGACGGTCACCATGTCAGTGTCGAATCCGGCCACGCTCGGAACCGTTCCTTCGGCGAGCCAGGCGGCTTGCTCACGAGCAAGATCGAGACTGTCCGGCATTCCGGCAAGCACCCTGCTGCCAGGAACGAGGGCATCGGCGGCAGCAACCTCGATAAGTCCGCCGCCCGGTCCGACCGCCACGGCGATTGCATCCAGCGGGAGCGTGGTCGCCTGGTTTCGATGTGCCAGTAGGCCAGACGAACCGATCATGGCAATGATAAGCAGGCATAAGAGAGCTACCAGCTGGCGATGCTTGCGCTCGCTTGGCAGCGCCGACCCCAGCGTTAGCACTGCCATGTGGAGAGCCTATTCCTCAGGGTGGGTAGAGTCCTCACGGCGGAACGTCCGCAAGCTTTGCAAGGAGAGAACTATGGCTGCGCCGAGTCCTGGCTATTCGATCACCGTCCGCGTTGAGGCGCCGACCGACGCGGCGGCGACGGCTCGACTTTCGAGTGTCGTCGCCGAGGCGGGTGGCGCGATCACTGCACTCGATGTTGCCGAATCGCATCCCGACATGCTTGTCGTCGACGTCAGCTGCAACGCCAGCGACGTCGAGCACTCGGAGTCGATCACCAAGGCGATTGCCGCACTCGAGGGCTTCAGCGTGCGGAAGGTATCCGACCGCACGTTCCTCCTTCACCTCGGCGGCAAGATCGAGGTAATGCCAAAGGTTCCCCTCAAGCACCGCGATGATCTCTCCCGCGCCTACACACCAGGCGTCGCGCGAGTGTCCATGGCAATCGCGGAGAATCCTGCCGATGCTCGTCGCTTGACGATCAAGCGAAACACGGTCGCAGTCGTCACCGATGGCTCTGCCGTGCTAGGCCTGGGCAATATCGGACCTGCGGCAGCGCTGCCGGTGATGGAGGGCAAAGCAGCACTCTTCAAGCGCTTCGCCGGTGTGGACGCTTGGCCAGTCTGCTTGGACACCCAGGACTCGGACAAGATCGTGGAGATCGTCAAGGCGATCGCGCCGGTCTATGGCGGGGTCAATTTAGAGGACATCTCCGCACCTCGCTGCTTTGAAATTGAGGAGCGGCTGCGCGCGGAGCTCGACATCCCGGTCTTCCACGATGATCAACACGGCACGGCGATTGTGGTGCTGGGGGCTTTGATCAATGCACTTCGGGTTGTGAATAAGGACATCTCGCAGGTCCGGTTCGTGATCTCTGGTGTAGGTGCGGCGGGGTCGGCGATCATCCGGCTGCTGAAGCGCCAGGGTGCCACCATGATCATCGGCTGCGACAGCAAGGGAGCGGTGTACGACGCGCCCGAGGGATCCTCGGATATGCGGCGTTGGCTGGTAGACAACACCAACTTCGAGAAGCGTACGGGCTCCCTGAAGGACGTCCTGGTTGGTGCTGACGTCTTTATTGGGGTTTCAGCTCCGAACATTCTCGATGAGCAGGACATCGCCAACATGGCCGCCGATGCGATCGTGTTCGCACTGGCAAACCCGATCCCGGAGGTGGATCCAACGGAGGCTCAACGGCACGCCGCCGTTGTCGCAACTGGCCGCAGCGACTTCCCCAATCAGATCAATAACGTGCTCGCCTTTCCGGGAGTCTTCCGCGGACTGCTCGACGGCGGCATACGCCACATTGACGACGAGATGCTGTCAGCGGCAGCCAATGCCATCGCGAACCGGGTCGCGGCCGACCAGCTGAACCCGAGCTACATCATTCCCAGCGTGTTTGACACCTCGGTTTCGCCTGCGGTCGCGGCGGCGGTACGCGAGGTTGGCGAGAGGGAGTCTGCGTCCTGAGCCGACTTGTCAGAACTGAGCAGTGTTTGCTCATGCCACGCTGACCCTGGCCCTGTCGAAGACAGGTCTGTACCCAGACGGCAGCCGGCACGCGGAGGCCAAGGTGACAGGAAAGGCAGCTAAGCACAGCTTCAAGCTCGCTAGCTAGCGATCTGCAGCAGGCTGTAACGCGGGCGGCCCGGCACTCCGGTGTCGGGCCGCCTCGCTTTTGACGACTATGTTGCCCTTGAGCTTCTCGAAAAGCGCATTCGCGGACTTCGGGAGGCTCAGCCAGCATGAGACTAAGCCATCCCTCAATGCGGTCAACCCCTAAAGCGGCGGCCGGCACCGCGGTACCGGCCGCCTGCTCGGGGAATATGCTCGACTAGCAGAGTCAGCTTCGGCGGTGCCGACTAGTGCGGGAAGCTCGGGGGTTCCACCCGCACAAGCCGCTGGGGGAAGCGGCTGCTGAGGCTGCCAATATCAAACATGTATTCGATTCTATGGATCCGTCGGCGCGATGTCAACATCGCGATTCAGGCTCCGCCCATCCGCTCTTTAGCCGTATTCAGGTGAGAAACGCAGAACCCGCTATTGCATCGAAATAGTTGCAACTAGACAACTGATCAGATTCGATGTAGCTCCATGGGCACGGTTCAGCGGCGTGGGTCTGCCGCACAGGACGTCGAAACCCTTTTGGGCGCATCGCGCATCTTTGGCGCTATCACGGCCGAGTCAGTAGTGCAGGTGGGCGAAGGCGTGACGCTGCCGCAGTTGCGGGTACTCGTGCTCGCCTCGCAGCCGGGCCATCTAAACGCGACGGGCGTAGCGGAGGCTCTGGACGTGCACCTGTCCTCCGCCAGCCGGATCTGCGATCGACTGGTTCAGGCGGGACTCCTTGATCGACGCGATCTGCCGCGCGACCGGCGAAATGTCGAGCTGACCCTGACGCGGGCTGGCGAACGCCTGCTAGAAACCCTTAACGAACATCGGCGAGAAGTCTTCGCCAGAATTCTGCGACGGATGGATGCCGCTGAGCGGGACGCGTTGACCCAAGCACTCAATCGGTTCATCGCGGCTGCTGACCAGTACGGCGGGCACCCAGCCGCCGCACCTTAGTGCCGCTCACCCTCTCAGCAAGATTTTCGTTTCCTGGGCATAGTGCAATTGTTGGTTCTATGCAAGTGTCGCGTGATGATGGAGACGTCTGAGAAGCACCACGTGTTGGAGGGATCGGAATGTCTGTTGTCATCGTGATCGCGGCGGTGATCGTCATCGTGGCCGTAGCTGTACCGCTGAGTGTGCGTGCACGTAGACGACGGGCGACCAGCCATCACATCGGCCTCCCTGAGCTGGGATCGTTGTCAAAGGCAGCGAACCAAACCGACGGTGGCGTACGGCACACGAATATCGAGCAGCACACGAAGGCCGAGGAGTCGAAGTCCTAGGCGCGGTCCGTGAAGATCGCTGCCATCTTGTCGACGCACTGTTCCAGCCCACCCTGAGAGAGATTGCGGGCGTCTTCGGTGGTGTAGCCATGCTCGATGATGATCATCTCCGTCCGACCGTCGCCAAGATCGTCGAAGGTCACCAGGTGCTCACCGTCATCGGGTATTCCTGGCCCCATGCCAAGATCAGCAGGCACCAGCCGATTGCGGTCTTGATCGACAAAGTTGAACACGTAGGCGATCCGTGAGTACGGCACAACCTCGGTGAAAGTCCACGTGCTGTAGAGGTCTCCGCCGCCGAACTCGGCCGGAGCCCGCATCACAACGAACGTGCGCCCTCCAACGCGAAGATCAACGTCAGCCACCGGACACGTAAAACCGTCTGGTCCCCACCACTGCTTCACAAGATCCGACTCGCTCCAGGCGCGCCACGCTTCCTGGGGCGGGACTGGAAAGGTGCGGCGCACGACAACGTCGAACGTGTCACTCATAAGCCTTCCTCCTCGAGAGGCGTTTGTGGACATAGACCATCTAGGACTCCCCCACTCATCGGCCTAACGCCGACTGCGAATTTCCGACCAATGCCGGGGTTTGAAGCATCAACGCCTGCTCCAGCGGTCGAAAAGCCGCCATTGGTCGGAAATTCGACAAACGAAGAGTTACTCCGGTCGGTTGTTCGCCGTACCGCCAACCTTGTACGGCGTACTGACTCCCTCATACATCAGATGAGCCACCATGCCTTGCGCCGCGTGCTTGAGATGGTGGCAGTGGTCAAGCCAAATGCCGGGGTTGTCCGCCAGGAACGCAATGTCGTACGTCTCATCCTCGAGCACATTCAAGGAATCAATCCACCACGGGCTGCCGGTGGCGGCCACGCCGTTGCGCGACAGCACCACCGCGTGATGCCCGTGCAGGTGCATGGGATGCAGCTGACCACTGTGATTATCGATGTGCATGATCACGATGTCGCCCTCGCGGACCACATACATCGGCACATCGGGATACAAGTGACCATTGATCGACCACCACAGCCCCGGTTGGCCCCGTACAAAGCCGGGACGCCGGCCGATCGAGTAGTCGAAACGCCGGTTCGCCTTCGCAGGGTCGAAACTCAGCACGGTCGGGGTTCCATAGCTGAGCAGATCGAGAGAGCTACCTGGTTGCGGCGGCACCGCGGGATCGCCGCTCCCAAGGATGACGGCAGTGCCTTTCGAGACCTGCACTCGTACCGGCTTGCCATCGCTCGGCATCGTCACTCCAAGATCGGCCCGCCCACCAGCAGTGACCGTCATCGAGTGATCAGCTACATCGGTCGGGCCATTGACGGCGTAGCCATCGGTTGCCAGCACTTGGAATGGCATATCGGCCCAGGTCTCGATCGGGCCGTTGTCGGTGTTGATCACCCGGACCCGTACCTGCTGACCAGGCTTCGCCGGCACTCTCACATCGCCGGTGGCACCATTGATCGTCTTCATGCCGCCATAGGTATGCGCCGCCGCGATCACATCGACCGCCTCGCCGCGACCCGCGTTGGGCAACACGACGAGCGTGCCGAAGAGGCCACCGATCACCTGCTCGTTGGAGACCTGATGGGAGTGATACCAATACGTCCCCACCTGCGTCGCCACGAATCGATAGGT
>DATCXA010000180.1:0-5400 GCA_036566085.1 Propionibacteriaceae bacterium | reverse complement strand
CGGTCCCCGGCGCAGGAAGCCTGTCGCAGGCGTTCGAGGAGCGGTTGTTGTTCTTGCTTCTGTTATTGCGTCAACCGCGGTTGCGGATGATCTATGTCACCTCAATGCCGATCAAGCCGAGCATCATCGAGTACTACCTCGCCTTGCTGCCAGGAGTAATCCCAAGCCATGCCATGGCCCGGTTGAGCCTGCTATCGGTCGGCGATTCATCGCCACGGCCGCTGAGTGCCAAGCTGCTGGACCGCCCTCGGATGCTGTCGAAGATTGCCGCCATGATCCCGAACCAGCATCGCTGCCACCTCATCCCGTACAGCACCACCACACTCGAACGCGACATTGCGCTGACCCTTGGCATCCCCATGTACGGCAACGACCCGCGGCTGGCACAGCTTGGAAGCAAGACAGGCTGCCGGCGACTGTTCGCGGAAGAAGGAGTACAGCATCCGATCGGCGCGGAGAATCTGCACAGTTTCGAGGACGTGACCGATGCGATCATGAAGATGCTCGAGGAACGGCCGAGCATCGACGAGGTGATCGTCAAGCTGAACGACGGTGTGTCAGGGGCGGGTAACGCACTCGTGGATCTGCGAGGTATCGCTGACACGGCTGGCTCGGATCGTCGATCTGAGGTAGTGCAACGGGTCCGCTCGATGCGGCTAGAGTCACCCACCACGTCAATGACCGCATATGAGGCGAAGTTCGCGCAGAACGGCGGCGTCGTCGAGGAGCGGATCGTAGGAGTGGAGCTACTCAGCCCTAGCGTCCAGCTCCGTGTACGTCCCGACCGAAGCGTGGAGCTGCTGTCCACTCATGATCAACTTCTCGGCGGCGCAAGCGGACAGAGTTACCTCGGCTGCATCTTCCCCGCCGACCCGGCCTACTCGCGACTGATTAGCGTGCCGGCCATGACCATCGGTGAGCGGCTCGCCACGGAGGGCGCCCTCGGCCGGTTCGCGGTTGACTTTGTGGTGAAGCGGGACGCCGCCGGCCGCTGGTCGGCGTACGCCATTGAGCTGAATCTACGCAAGGGCGGCACTACCCACCCGTTTCTCACATTGCAGTTCTTGACTGACGGGTCGTATGACGGTGCGTCCGGCCGGTTCCTACTACCTGGCGGCGAGCACAGGCATCTGGTCGCAACTGATCATTTCGAGAGCAATGAGCTGCGGGCGCTAGCCGTGGAAGACCTGTTCGACATCGTGGCGCGGCACGGCCTGCACTTCGACCAATCACGGCAGACCGGAGTCGTCTTCCACATGATTAGCTCGCTCACCGAGCCCGGTCGAATCGGACTGACAGCGGTTGGGCAGTCGCCTGAGGAGGCAATGCGCATTTACGAGGACGCCCAACAGATCCTTTTCGCGGAGGCAGCGACGGCCCGAGAGGATAGCAGGCTGCCAGGGTAAGAAGGTTTCGTGCAGCGCATCTGGTACGTCGCCTACGGCTCGAACCTCAGTCGGGAACGGTTCCGCACCTACCTTCAAGGTGGCCAACCCGACGGCAGCGAACGCAGTTACCCAGGGTGTCGGGACACCAGCGACGAGCTAGACAGTTTCGGCTTGCTGATCGCCGGCGGCGTCTACTTCGCCGGTCGCTCCTCGGGCTGGGGAGCTGGGATGGCATTTTACGATCCGGAAGCCCCCGGGGAGGTCGCGGCACGGGCGTACCTGATCACCGCCGAGCAGTTCGTCGACGTCCTCGCCCAGGAAACCCTACGGTCGCCGGGGATGGCCCTGGACCTGACGCCGGCCTTCCATGGTGACCGCTACAGCAACGGCGTGGGCGGCTATCCCATTCTGGTGCGGGTCGGTTGTCGCCGCGGTGTCCCGCTGGTGACTTTCACCCGAGACCCGCGTAGGGCCTTGACCCTGGTGGCACCGACCGTGCTTTACCTGGCGGCGATGGCAACTGGCCTCCGCGAGGCCCACGGGTGGTCACTCAGGCAGATCGATCGCTATCTGTCGACGCTCCCCGGGTGCAGCGTCGAGCATCGCCTACCTGGCGCGAACCTCTGTTGATCACCTGCGATGACCTGACTGGATCCGTTTTAGTTTGCGACGAGTGCTAAATTCCTGGGCACCGAGGTCGCGGCAACGCCGCCGAGCTCGATCCCAACTGCCCAACGGGGCCCGATGAGGATTATTGCCTCTTCATGACCGGCCTGCTCCTCCCCAGTGATCGCCCGGTTACCGATCGTGGCGAGCGGGTGGTGACGCGGCCAAGGGCAGCGCGCCGATCCCGGTTGGCCCGGCTCCTCATCGCCTGGCCGTACGTCATCCCGCTATTGGTGCTCTCAGTGGTGTACGGGCGTACCGTGCAGCGCAGCACCGGCAACCAGTTCTCGGTTGACACGACGAAGTTCGATTACTTGGGCCTGGTGCTTGGCACCGCCCATCCTCCCGGCTACCCGCTGTACACGATGCTCAATGCCGCCTTCGTTCGCATGGTGCCGTGGGGGTCGGTGGCGTTGCGGGCGAACCTGCTGTCGGCGGTCTTCGCGATCTTGGCCTGCCTCGTCGCGGTGTCCATCTTCATCAAGCTTGGCGTACGTCCGGTCGTCGCGGCTGGTGGCGCAACCGCGCTGGGCCTGATTCCGCAGCTGTGGCATTTCGCCCTCATCGCCGAGGTTTACACCCTCGGCATCCTCTTCGTGGCGCTCGTGCTGGCCTGCCTGCTCGCCTACGACGCTACGTCGCGACCGGTGTGGCTGCGTGCTGCACTGCTCATCTTCGCCCTGTCGTTTGCGCATGCCACCTCGCAGGTATTGCTGATTCCAGGCCTGCTGCTCTATCTCGCAGTGCGTCGTCCGGCCTGGCTATTTCGCCCCCCAGAGCTGGCCCGGCTCGTCCCTCTCGGCGCGGCTCTAGCGCTGCTGCCCTACGCCTACCTCCTCTGGCGTACCGCCGCGGGCGCACCCCTCCTAGACACCCGCGTCACGGGCCTCACCTCCTTCTGGGAGGTGATCAGCGGCGCCCGATATTCAGGCCAGATGTTCGGGGTGCCGCTGCACCAGATCATCTCCGAGCGTCTGCCGCAGCTGTGGAGCGACGCAATCCAGCAATTTGGCGTTGCCCTCCTGGCATGTGCCATTGGCCTGCTCATGCTCATCAGGCAGCGTCCGTTGGTCGCAGCAGTCACCGGGCTCTGGGCTATGTGTACCGCCGTCTTCGTGCTGGGTTACGCCATCGGTGATTGGGAGACGATGCTGCTGCCGCTATGGTTCCTGCTCGGCCTATGGGGTGTCGTCGGGATCGATCGCTGCGTAGGCGGTCTGTCGAGCTGGGCGCGGTGGGCGTCGGCATTGATGGCGATCACTCTGCCGGTCGTCGCACTAGCGAGTGGCTATGCGGAGGCCGATCGCAGCTCGGTTGATCCGCAGCAAGATGTCGACGCCGCACTTCAGGTCGTGCCGGACAACTCGATCATCTTCACCTACGACAATGGGACCCGGCACCAATTCTGGTATCGCCTCCTGCCTGGCGGGGTGGGAACCAACCGCAACCTGTGGGCAGCCATGGGCGTTAATCCGCGCGACCGGAGCGACCGTGTCGGTCAGGTCCTGCAGTATTGCGCCACGTCATCAGGACTATGGACTTGGTCAACCCAGGAGCAGGCGGCCGGGCCTGGCGTTCCCCCCAACCTCAACACTTACGTCTTCGGCTCTACCTATGCGAAGCAGGTGCGCAGATCGGGCCTGCAGATCACGCACGACAGCGATCAGCTCTTTCGTCTCCGCTGCCCCTCCTCGTGAACTCACGGCTATGCATCATCCCGTGCGAGTGAGGTCGACAGGTCGCGGAAGGCGCTCGCCTGGTCCTGCAAGTCCCTCGCCTTCTGCTCAGCGAGGGCGATGACACCGGCGAGGGCGATGAAGCGACGCGGCGGCGGCTGTTGGTCGGCGATGGTGAGAAGGGCCCGCGCGAGTTTGGCGGGGTCGCCTTCCTGCTTGCCGTTCATGTCCTCATACCACTGCACCCGCTCCGCATGACGCTCTGCGTAGTCCGGGATGGACGGCGTCGCGTAGCTCGTCGACTCCTGCGTCAGCAGATCGGTGCGGAAGAACCCGGGGTTGACGATGGTGGTGGAGATGCCGAACGGCTCCACCTCGGCCTGCAGCGACTCCATCCAGCCCTCCAGGCCGAACTTCGCGGCGCAGTAGGCGGAGTTGAACTCAAACCCGGACAGGCCCGCACCGGAAGATATCGACATGATCTGGCCGGAGCGCTGCTGGCGCATCACCGGCAGCACCGCGCGGGTGACGTTCATCGGGCCGAGAAGCCCCGTCGCTAGCTGGTCTTCAATCTGCGCGGGCGTCAGTTCCTCAAAGTAGCCACCGTAAAAATTGGCGGCGTTGTTGACCAGCACATCGATGCGTCCGAACCGCTCGACAGCCGCCTTCACAGCCGCCTCGGCGTCCTCCGGTTTGGTGACGTCCAGTTGCAGGACCAACAAGTCCTCCGCCTCACCGACAGCCGTACGAACAGCGTCGGGTTTGCGGCCGGTCCCCACGACCGCGTTGCCGGCCGCGAGCGCAGCCTTGGCGAACTCGACCCCCATTCCACGCCCGGCGCCGGTGATGAACCAAACCCGCTTGTCACTCATGGAACCTTCCTTGCGTCATCTGCACGCGCGCAGAGCCACCGTCGACGGCGAGGCTACCGCCAGAAGACGGCGGGCAGTCTCGGATGTCAGCTTTGATCATTGGGCGGTATAGCCCCCGTCGACGGGGAGGGCGACTCCGACGACAAAGCTGGCGCCGGGGCTGCACAACCATAGGACGGATCCAGCGATCTCCTCACCCTGGCCGAGGCGGCCGATAGGTGTCGCGGCGGCGGCCTCGGTCCGGTCGAGCTCACTCTTGGCGATCATGTCGGCGACCATCGGAGTCTCGATGGTGCCGGGGCAGATCGCGTTGATACGGATCCCGCGAGGCGCGTACTCCAAGGCGGCGCTGGTGGTCAGCCCGATCACGCCGTGCTTGGACGCGTGATAGGCAGCCCGGCCCGGAAGTCCGACGAGACCGCCGAGAGAGGAGCAGTTGACGATGGTGCCGCTGCCCTGGGCGCGCATCTGGCCCAGCTCATGTTTCATGCACGCCCACACCCCGCGCAGGTTTATCGCATTGACCCGGTCGAAGACCTCGGCCGGTTCATCGGCGGCATCGCTGGGTGGAACCTGAATGCCGGCATTGTTGAACGCCATGTCCAGCCGGCTGAACGTGTCGACGGTCGCCTTCACCATGGCCGCCACGCTGTCCTCGTCAGACACGTCACAACGAACACCAAGGACCCGGTGGCCAGCAGCTGTCAAATCCGCTGTGGCCGTACCAAGCGTGGACTCGTTGACGTCAGCGATGACCACCGCGGCCCCCGCCTCGGCGAACGCGCGTGCAGTGGCAAA
>DATCXA010000155.1:0-3568 GCA_036566085.1 Propionibacteriaceae bacterium | reverse complement strand
CCAGCGGCGATCAATTCCAAGAGGTGGAACAGTGCGGTTGGCGCATTGCCGATCGCCACCACTGCGCCCGCCAATCGGTCAACCCACAATGAGACAGCAGCTGCGGATCGGGTCGTTCCCCATCGCGCTGCCAGCTCGCTCGCACGCGAATCGTCGAGCAGGCAGAGCACCTCGTTGTCCGCTGGTAGCCGTCGCCGCGTCACCCCAGCTGCGAGCATCGTGGTGTCAGTGAAGATCGTCGCCCCGTCTATCAGCGCAGTGCGGGCGGCAGTCACCAGTTGCGGATGAAACTCAAGATCATCGACCAGTCCGACGTCGCCGGAAGCGTGAATCATCCGGACCGCTATCGGGCGCATCTCCTCGGGCAGCCCTAAGAGGTTCGCTTCCGATCGGATTGTGGCAAACGATCTCCGGTAGATCTCTGCGGGCTCCCTGACATACTCGTAGCGCCGCGCGGGTGCGGACATCACCGCACCTCCCCGGCAACTGTGAGCAAATCGCTCACGGCGGGCGCGACAAGATCTAGATGATCGCCGTTAGGAGCACCACAGCGTCGTTCGCACCCGCTGACATGGGTCCGTCGTAGCGGCGAGCCGGTCTGAGCGAGGGCAGTCGCGTAGGCACGGGTGTTGATCAAGGACTTCTGACAGGAAGGGCCACCAACGCACGCAGATATGGCAGACCACGGGGAGTCCGGATCGGCGATCAAGCCCGCCGTGACGAGTAAGGGCAGGTGCCGGGCAGCTCCGGGCAGGACCAGACCTCGCGATGGCGTGATGACGACGGGCCCGTCGGCAACTGTCTCTACCGTTGCAGCCTGAGCCGGCGTCAGCAGCGCCAGCGGCACGTGAACCGAGGCAGCAGCGGCAACCACACCGAGCGGAGTGCCAGCGGTCTGATGCGGTAGCTGGACCGTGTGAACACCTTGGATTGTCCTTGCCCATTCCGGAAGGTGGCGGACGTGCCAAACCCCGCCAGATCGCTGATTGGCGGTGAGGAATTGGTGGGCAAGATCGACCAACGTCTCTACAGCATCGGCCGCCCAGACCGCGATGCCCAATGCCCGGTCACCGATCAATACCCAGCCATGATCATCATCAACTGCCCGGTACCCAAGATCAAAAGATGCCCCGCTTACGTCCCCACGCCCGTCATCGAGGGCGAAAAGGAACCGGCTCGGCAGCCTCGCGAGGCGGGAATCGGCACAGAGTCCAGCATCCAGCCTGACTACCAAGGGCCGGACATCAGCGGCGCCACCGCTAATCCCGGTAAGCGGCGAGGCGACGATATTGCGGACCCGCTCATGGGTCTCCGACGGCAGAAAGCCCGCCTCTCGCACTGCATCGACGAGGCATATGGGCACCGGGTCAGGCAGGCCACGCAGCTGCACACTAGCCCGCGAGGTGAGCTGCAGATCGCCGCTGCCGAATTCCTGCGCAATCCGGCTCAGTCGGCCAAGCGCCGCACCGGTTGTCTGCCCGCCAGGAACCCGAACCCGGACTACGGCCCCATCTTGTGCCAGATGGGGCCGTAGCACTCCGGGGCAGCGGTCCGCGCGAGTCACGCCCGCCATCGTAAGTGACTTCGTCCGGCACGCGATCGCGTCGCCAGATCTACCGAGCGCGGCGATAGCCCAGCCAGCCCAGCGCTACAAACCAGGCTTGAAGCTCGATCAGCAGCAGGCGCTCGGGGATCCCGGAGATGCCCTGACCGACGGTGATCGCCGCCTGGTCGTAGCTGAGGAAGAACCAGGCCAGCATCGCGGCTGTCACGGGTACGGCTATCAGCAGCGCAGTGCTGAACCGACGCCAGCCTGGCACTCGCCGAAGGAAGCCTGCGGCGACCGGAAAGCTGATAAAGGGAGTCAGCACGAACAGCAAGAAGCAGATCAGGTGTACCAGCGGGGTCTCGATAGTGAAGATCCCGCAGAGCCCGAGGCCCAGCGGGGACAGGCAGAGCAGGCCGGCGCAAATCGCTCGGCGTACCCGCCCACCGTAGGCGCGCAGGGTTGCGAAGACGCCTACTACTCCGATCATGGTGAGCAGCCCGGCGCCGAGCACAAACGCGGCGTTCATGTACGTGGCGGTGACGCCTATGCCGAGCCCGCTGACGGGCTGGCTGATTGGTGAGTACGGCGCGATCCGGGTGCCATAGATGGTGTAGCCCGGGCTAAGAAAGCCGAGGATGAGCCAAGCAAGCGTGAACAAGATCGGGCCTGCAACGGCGCCGAGCGCAGCCAGTCGAGCGGCTCGCGACGGTGCTGGTGAGGTCTTCGCGGGCGACGTGTCGGAGCGTGTACCCGGAAGGGTGTCGACGTGGTTCATGGTGAATCTCCTTGATCAAGAAAGTTGCTGAGTGGTGGGCAAGTTCAGGCTCAGGCCACGGCGGCCCAGTCGATGTGATGGTCGTATTGCCAGGTGGCCTTCTCGGGCCTAGTGAGCTTCATGGCGACCGGCATCAGTCGGTCGCGTAATACTCGGGCGACCGGCCCGGCGGCCTTGTTGGAATTCGTTCGAGCGGCGGCAGCGATAATCCGCTCCACCCGCTTCCGGCGCAGCTCCTCGTAACGTGCAAATGCCTGCTGATACGGCAGGTCTCGCAGGCAGCGCGCAAGCTGGACCGCGCTCTCAACGGCGAGGGAGGCACCCTGGCCCGAGCTGGACGCGGCTGCGTGTGCGGCGTCACCGATCAACACCAGCCGGTCGCGGCTCCAGGTCGCTACCCTCGGCATGCTTTCCACCGGCCCGGTGATCAGCAGATCAGCCGGATTTGTCCGCTTGATGATCTCCGCAGCGGGTGTTCGGTCATCGCTAAAAGTCACTGCGAGCTCCGTCAGCCAGTGATCGGCAGTGCGGCCCAACGCGGCCGCATAGCTGATCGGCTTCTCTCTTGGCAGATTGACGAACCAGAGGCCCGAAGCATTGTCATGAACCTGGTAGCCGAAGAACGCGCGACGGCCGAAGCTCATGTACATCTTTCCGCCGGTGGACGGCAGATCGAGGTGCGCAACTCGAGCTCCGAAGCTGATCAGGCCGGCATAGTGCGGCTCCGGCGCCGCTGGGTCGATGAGCGAGCGGACGGTGGAGCGGATGCCGTCAGCGCCGATCAGCACATCTGCCTCGGTGCTGCTGCCATCGGCGAAGTAGGCGGTAATCCCGTCAGCGTTCTCGGCCACATCGATCAGTCGCTTGCCGTGAAAGATCCGCACCCCACGTGAACGGGCCTCCGCGGCCAACGAGCAGTAGAGGTCTGAACGACTGACGAACTGCATGGCCGGCATCCCGGGTGGCGTACCGAACTCGGCGAGGGTCCTGCCGGTCCAGCTCTGCACGACGATGGAAGTGATCGGCGTACCGATCCGGCGTACGGCGCCACCGGCGCCTATCGCATTCAAGGCGTCGAGACCGTTGGGGGCGATACTCAGGGCGCCACCGACTCCGCTCGCGGAACTCTGGTACGCCTCGTACACGGTCGCCTCGATGCCGGCTTGAGTGAGCGCAATGCCGGCGGTTGGGCCGGCGATGCCTCCACCGGCGATCAGAGCGGTACGGATGCCGCTGGACATTCG
>DATCXA010000151.1:0-9714 GCA_036566085.1 Propionibacteriaceae bacterium | reverse complement strand
GCCGCTGACTGGCATCCCCACCAGTCCGCCGAGCACCGCTGCACCGGCTGCTCCGACGCCGTTAATGAGCATCGATCCCATGACCGAGACAAATCCGAGCGCCAAACCAGCCAAGTTGCAGGCGAAGCGCAAAGCCAAGAGCCTACAGAAGGTCGAGGTGCCGGCAAGCGGGCCTGGGACCTATCACACGGCCGACAAGTCAGTCCGACCGACGACGGCGGCCGGCTCCTTGATCCGTTATGACGTACGAGTAGAGAAGGGATTGTCCATCGATCCCGACAAGGCCGCCATCTTGATCCAGGGCATCCTGGACGACAAGCGAAGTTGGCGCAGCACCGGTCACTGGCGCTTCGAACTCACGCCAGTCGGAGGGCCGGCCACACTGCACGCGTACATCGTGACGCCGGAGACGACCGATCGTCTGTGCGCGCCGTACCTCACCCGGGGCGAAGTGTCCTGTCAGAACGGCAACCGAGTTGTCCTCAACGCCAAGCGGTGGTTGCTCGGCGTCGATTCCTACGGATCTGACCTGACCAACTACAGGCGCTATCTGGTCAACCATGAGTTCGGGCATGCGCTGGGCAAACATCACGTGGACTGCCCGGGCCCGGGGAGGTTGGCGCCGGTGATGATGCAGCAAACCAAGGGGCTCGGAGCTTGCAGAAAGAACCCATGGCCGCAGGCCACCGAAGACTGAGCACCGCTTATCACTTGATGCTGGTGGCGCTCCCGGTCGATACGGCGCGGCGGATGCTCACCGGTGCATTGCGACCTGAGCCGGAGCTTCCCTGGCATCCGGAATATCCACTGCCTGACAGCCTCGATGCGATAGCAATGGTGATGGCAGCCCACCAGGCCATGACCGGCCAAGTGCAGCAGCCGCCGCCCTGGTGGATACATCAGATCGTTGTTAATGGTGTGGTGGTTGGCGACATTGGATTCCATAGTCCGCCGGGTCCGGAGAAGGCTGTCGAGATCGGCTACACCGTGGTGCCAGCTTGGCGTGGGCGTGGCGTCGCGAGCCGGGCGTGTGAGGTGATCTTGCAGCAGGCGTGGGAGGACGGTGCTGAGACTGTCATTGCCGAGACCGATCATGACAATGTGGCATCACAGGCGGTGCTGCTTGGCAATGGCTTCCGTCGGCGGCCCGACGGCGTCTTCATGATCAAGCGTCCGGAGAAATGATGAATGTGCTGACGCGCCACATCCGGCTACAGCAACCGGTCATGATCGCGCCGATCTTCGCGCAGTTGCGCCACGGTCCGGGCGATCCTACTCACCGCCGAGTCGGCGACATCTATCTAAGGGCGACGCGTACGCCGGAAGGACCGGCCTTGATCAAGATCATCGCCAATGGCGCGGAGGTGGCTGCTCGCGCCTGGGGCGAGGGAGCTGACTGGAGCCTTGATCAACTGCCGAGATTGCTCGGCGCGGCAGACGATCCGCGGAATTTTCGGCCGCGACTCCAGCATGGGCCTTTGGTCGAAGCCTGGCAGCGGTACAGCCACTATCGAGTCGGGCGAACTGAGGCGGTGTTCGAGGCGTTGGCGCCCGCGTGCATCGAACAGGTCGTGACTGGCAAGGAAGCGTTCCGAGCCTGGCGACTGCTGGTCGGCGAGTTTGGTGAGCCGGCGCCGGGGCCGGCGCGGGAGCCTGGTTCGGCGGCGTACGGCATGTTCCTGCCGCCGGCGCCAGGAACATGGGTGCGCGTGCCGAGCTGGCGATTTCTGGCCGCGGGAGTTGAGCAGCGCCGCAGCCGCACTCTGGTCCGGACCGCCGCCCGGGCTAGCGCACTAGAGCGGACGTTGACGTGGCCGCACGATCAGGCTGATCGGGCATTGCGCAGCTTCCCCGGGGTTGGTGTATGGACGTCGGCAGAGGTACGGCAGCGCGCCCACGGCGATCCAGACGCCTGGAGCATTGGGGACTATCACGTAGGCAGAGACATCACGTACGCCTTGATCGGCGAGGAACTCGATGACGACGCCTGCCTGGAGATCCTGGAGCCGTACCGCGGACACCGCTTCCGGGTGCAGATGCTGCTGTCCATGGTCGCGCGACGCCGGCCACGCCGGGGGCCGCGGATGGCGCTGCCGACGCATACCCCGTACGCAACACGCGGCAGGTCGTAACGGCTTGGTAGTCATGCGGGGTACGCCGAGAGCTTGGCCGGAGGGCCTTCGTGCCTCACTGCCGCTTGGATTACCTGTCGCAGCGGTCGGGATTAGCTTCGGCATCTTGGCTGCTCCCCTGCTCGGTGGGATTACCTCGATCGTGATGTCGGCTGTCGTCTGGTCGGGCACGGCCCAGTTCGCTGCGCTCAGCATCTTGACTTCGGGAGGCGGGATGGCGCTGGCGGCTGGCGCTGCGCTCTTGGCCAACACCCGTTTCCTGCCGATGGGATTCGCAATCGCCCCATCCATGACCGGCGGACCACTGCGACGCTTCTTTACCGGAGCAGTGCTGGCCGACGCGTCGTTCGTCATAGGGCATCGCGGAGGTGGCCGGTTTGATATCAGCGCTCTCGCCTGGGCAGCTCCCGTGCAATATGTGGCGTGGGTCGGCGGCACGGTTGTCGGAGTCACCGGCGCGAGGGCAATCGGCGATCCCAGCCGTTGGGGTCTTGATGTCTTTTTTCCGGTGTTCTATCTCAGTCTGCTGCTGCCCGAGCTGTTCCCCGAGCATTCGCCAGGGAACAGGCGGCCAATCATCGTCGCCGTCTTGGCCGCAATGATCACCCTCGTCTTGACCCCCATCGCGCCGCCAGGGGTGCCGGTTCTCGTCGCGGCAGCTGCCGCACTCATCGGACTCCGGGCGCCGCGTCAATCAGCTGGGCCGTCCGACATAGGAGGTGAGGCATGAGAACCTGGATCCTGATCATTGTGCTGGCCGCCGGTACCGTGCTCCTGAAGACAATCGGTCCGGTATTGGCCGGGGGCCGGCAGCCGCCTGTACCGCTAACCAGGGTCATCGCCCTAGTAGCCCCAGCGGTGATCAGTGCGCTGATCATCACCGGCACGTTCAGCGCCGGCCGACATCTGGTTATCGACGCCCGCGCCGCAGGGCTCGCCGTCGGCGCCATCGCCCTCTGGTTGCGCGTGCCAGCTGTACTCGCGATGATCATGGGCGCCATCGTCTGCGCAGTGCTGCGCTTTGCGTTCTGACTGCTTTAAGCTCACCCCTCTTGCTAGGTTCGCCAGGCCTCCGTCGCTTCGTTGAGATACCCAATCTCATCCGGGCTCAGGGTGAACGATAAAGCGCCAGCGTTATGCGTGGCCTGGTCGGCGTTCTTTGCTCCTGGAATAGGCACGACAGCTTCCTGCTCCAGGAGCCACCGCAGCGCCACCTGACCAGGCGTCTTGCCGTAATGATCAGCAACCGCCCTGAGCAGCGTTACGACAGGCCGCAGCGCATGAAACCTTGAGCCACGGAAGGGTTCTCGGAAGCGGCGGAACCCAACTGGCCGACTTGTTCCGTCGAGGTACTTCCCAGTGAGCGCGCCGCTGGCGAGCGGCTGGTAGGCGATCAAGGTAATGCCCAGCTCACGGCAGGTCTCAAGTACTCCATTGGTTTCTGGTTGCCGATGGAGCAGGGAGTACTGCACCTGGTTGGATGCCAGCGGAATGCCGCGGCGGCCCAGGGCATCGTACGCGGTGCGCATCTGCGCCGCGGAGTAGTTGCTGACGCCAACCGATTTGATCTTGCCCGCTTGAACCGCATCGGCCATCAGGTCCATGAGCTTCGCGATATCCATCCAGCGGCTCGGAAAATGATGTTGGTAGAGGTCGACGAAGCTACGACGCAGATTTCTGAGACTGGCGTCGAGTGCAGTGGGCATATCTTCGGCGCGTCCCAGCGGTGTGGGCGGGAACTTGGTGGCAATAACGACCTCCTTGCCCTCCGCAAGCTCACCGAGCCGCCGCTCCGAGGCGCCGCCGCTATACATAGCCGCCGTATCAAAGAAGTTGATCCCTGCCGCGAGGCTGGCATCAAAGGCGGCCTGCTCATCAGCGGCGTTCGTGCCGCCGTACGCACTCTTTGCCGGCATCACACGTTGCACACCGCTTGCTTCGCCCCAAACCATGACGCCCAATCCGAGCCGCGAAACCCGAACCTCGCTACGACCCAGCGTTGTCATCTCCGCCATGCTGACCTCCCAGGCTGGCTCACCGAACGGATGCAATCGTGTCGAGCATCTCCTCAAGGTGCATGATGCGCAACGGCTCATTG
The DNA here is from genome assembly GCA_036566085.1 of Propionibacteriaceae bacterium. Taxonomy (GTDB): domain Bacteria; phylum Actinomycetota; class Actinomycetes; order Propionibacteriales; family Propionibacteriaceae; genus Microlunatus. The sequence continues at coordinate 5,484 of DATCXA010000151.1, read as the reverse complement.
AGCAATTCGGCTATGCGATCAAAATTGTGAGCCTTGTCCTCAGGCACCTTCGCTGCGAGGTAATTAGTGATTGCCAGCTCCCAGAAATGGCCGAACTGTGCGATCAGCATCGTGAATGCGCCGTAGCCGCTGACTCGCGCTGACCCGCCAGCATCCAGGTAGGAAGAGTACAGCTGCGCAATCCGTTGCTGATCATTCCATGCGAAGTCGATCATCACCATCGGCAACTCCTGTGCGGGATCTGCGAGTCCGCAATTCTCCCAATCGATCACACTGATCCCGCCGCTTGAGGTCGGCAGAATGTTGTCCGCCCAGAGATCGCGGTGACAGCTCTGCAGGTTTGCAGGCGGCTCGAGCAGCGCTTCCAGGCGAACCAACTCAGGAATCTCGGCGGCGAATTCCTCCGCGAATGGAGCGGCTGCTGCTTTCGCGCACTGCAGCAGCTCGGCCCACCGCACGGCTCCGACCGGATCGGTGTACCAGCCGATGAGGGGTCCGGCGGGCGCATAATTCACTCGATGAATCGCCGCCAGTGTGGGGCCGATGATCTTTGGCGCCAAGGCCCGATCCATGGCTAGCAAATCAACCCATTCGTACGCCCGCAGCTGATGTCCTTCAAGATCAACAAGCACTTCGCCTGTCACCGTACGAACCGGCCTGGGCATCGGCACCGCCCCTGTTGCCAGCACGGCCTCCTGAAAGTCGACATCAGCAGCCGCGGCTGTCGGTGTCTGACGCACGATCAGCTCCTTGATCGCGAATGCGCCCCTCTCGGTATCAAGCCGCCAGATCCGACCCTGTTCACCGCGCGCCACAAAGATCATCTCCCGCGCCGGAGCTCCGAGAGCGTAGGCCGCAGCGATGGCCGCAGCATGATCCGATAACAAAGGCGACCAACTCACAGCAAAACCCAGCTATGCCGCAATAGGTACGAGTCGGAAACCGGAGCCGTTCGCCGTAATGCGGCCAGCGACGGGATCAGCGAAATGCGCGCCGATGAGCAATGTGTCCGATTCAGCACACCGCTTCAGCACATCAGAGCGAGAAGCTCGAGCTTGATCAGGATTGAAGTCCGATGACGTTCGCCAGTCCGGATACGCAATCTGGCACGGATGGTGCATCACATCACCGGCAAACACTGCAGTCTGACCGCGTGACTCGATCATTACGCAGACGTGATGGGGCGTGTGGCCCGGTGAGGCACCAGCCGTACCCCATCGCAGATAACATGATCATCAGCGACAAGATCGACTAGGCCCGCCTCGTACACCGGCAGCACCGAGTCGGCGAAACCAGCGTGTTGATCCGCGATCTCCTTCGCAGGCCTGGACTGCCAATAGCGAAACTCCTCACCAGACATGACGTAGCGGGCCTTGGGAAAGGTGGGTTGCCAAGCTCCATTGACAAGCGAGGTGTGCCAACCGACGTGATCGAAATGCAAATGCGTATTGACGACGTAGTTCACTATGTCGAGTGCCACACCCGCAGCTCGCAGCCGATCAAGGAAATCCGTGTGCAGGTTGCCCCACCCCGGAACAGCAGAGCGATTCTTGCCATTACCGACGCATGGATCAATGATGATCACCTGGTCGGCGATCATGATCACAAATGCCTGCACCAATCCGCGTAGCAGCCCATCCTGATCCACGAAATCAGGTGTCAACCACTCCGCACGCGCGACATCAGCAAGATCAAATTTTGGAATGAGGCCTTGCAGCGCCGCTGCGGCGTCGAATTCCGCGATACCTAAGACCGTCGCATCGCCAACGCGCCAGCGGAGAGTGTCCATATCGTCACTGTGGCATGGCTGCTGCAAACCGGTCGAGTCGAAAGCGGCGTGGCAGCTAGCCTGAGATCGTGAGAGCCACTTCCGGTGCTCAACAGGTACCCCGGCTCAGGAGCTCGCCCGTTTTCGGATCGATGCGGGAGATACGTCACGACTATCTCGGCACGATTTCACGTGCGGCGCGCGAGGTCGGTGGGCTTGCCCGAATTAGCGCGGGGCCACCTGGGTGGCGCGTCACGGTCTACAGCATTACCTCTCCAGAGCTGGCGGCCGAGATCCTCAGTCAGCCGGACCGCTTCCGCAAGAATGGGCCCGGCTATCGAGAGCTGCGCCAGGCACTGGGTGAAAACATGCTTACCAGCGAAGACGAGAGCTGGCATCGGCAGCGTCGCTTCCTGGCGCCGATCTTCACCCGGCGCCGCATTGCCGGTGACTACATCCACATCATGATCGAAGAGGCGCAGCGACTCGTCGAACGCTGGCAAGTCGCCGCGGCAGAGGGCCGCAGTGTTGATCTTTACCCAGAAATGGTGAACATCACCTCGCGGATAATTGGCCGCATCCTATTTGGGGCCGACGTAGCTCGCGCAATCCCTGAGCTCACCCGTTTCAAGATCGTCAACGACGAGCTATGGCGGCGCGCTTCGAGTCCGCGCCCGTCGCCAGGATGGCTGCCGAGCCCACACAACAGGCGGCTGACCTACGAGCTGGCCCAGGTCCGCCGCATTGTCGACGAGATTATTGCCGAGCGGCAATCCGAACCGGAAGAGAGACACGTTGCCGACATGCTCGGCCTCCTGCTCGCTGCTCGCGACGCCGAAAACGCCTCCGACCGGCTCAGCGAGGCTGAAGTCGCGAATCAGGTCCTGCTCTTCCTCATCGCAGGCCGCGAAACCACGGCCATGACGCTGGCGTGCACGCTGGCGCAATTAGCGTTGACACCCCAGTGGCAGGCGACAGTGCGCGAGGAGATCATCGAACGGTTGGATGGACGCGCGCCATCCGCCGAAGAGGTTCCACGGCTGGAATGGACCGACCGCTTTCTGCGTGAATCGATGCGGCTCTTTCCGGGCGCTCACGGCATGAACCGAAGCACCCGCAACGACGAGATCATCGACGGTTACCACGTTCCCGCGGGATCCTGGCTCGAGGTATCGATCTGGGGGATTCACCACTCAGCCGCTGTGTGGCCCGAGCCTGAAGTCTTTGACCCGCGGCGCTTCGACGTTCCGATCGGGCAATATCCAGGTGGCCACCGGTACGCGTGGATGCCCTTCGGCGCCGGGCCGCGTGCATGTATCGGAATGCAGATTGCCATGCTCGAGATTCCGATCGTGATCGCGGCCGTCCTTCCAGCATTCGCGTTGGAAACGCAACTGACGTCGATTCCGGTACATGCCGCGATCACCCTGCAGCCCACGGGTACCCTGCCACTTCAGCTGCAGCGGCGCTAGGGCCGCAGGGTGATTTCCAGGGTGCGCAGCAACCAACGCCAATGGCCCGACTTAATCAGATTTTCCACATCATGATCTTTGCAATCTCGCCTCACCACGTGAAGTGCATTGGATCAAGCATGCGGAGGATGTGCAGCGATACTGGTCAGATGGTCGAGCCTGGCCTGCAATGGCATCCGTCGCTCTACGCCGGGAGTGCCCGCTACTACGCAATAGGGCGCGTGAACTACCCGGCCGTGCTTGCTGAGGCTCTCGCAACGGCGCTGCAGCTTGACGGCTCGGGCCGTCTGCTGGACGTTGGCTGCGGTCCTGGCAACTTCACTCTTTTGATGGCGCCGTGGTTTGAGCAGGCAATAGGTGTTGACGCGGACCAGGACATGCTCGCGGAAGCTGAACGGCGAGCCAACGAGTCTCGGATTGCCAACCTGCAATGGCGCCAGCTGCGCGCCGAGGAACTGCCAGCGGATTTGGGGCAATACCAAGTGATCAGTTTTGCCCAGTCATTCCATTGGATGGATCAGGCAACAGTCGCTCACATCGCGCTCAGCATGCTCGAACCAGGCGGAGCTTGCGTGCACGTGCACGCCACCACGCACCGCGGTGTCGAGAGCGACGCTGCACTGCCCCATCCGCAGCCGCCTCGTTCAGCCATCGAAGAGCTGACTGAGGGCTACCTCGGCTCGGTCGGTCGTTGGGGCAAGGGATTACCGCCCACCACGGGTGAACGCGAGGCAGAGGTCTGGCGGGCAGCGGGCTGCTACGGCCCGCAGCGGATCGAGGTTCCCGGCCAGATCGTCGAGCGCACCACTGATCAGATTGTGGCTGGCATCTTCTCGCTCTCCAGCTCGACGCCGCACTTGTTCGGCGAACGCCGCGATGCCTTCGAAGCTGATCTTCGGCGCCTCTTGCAGGACGTCAACCCGTCCGGGATCTTCAGCGAGCAGATGCGGGAAATCGCCGTGGACGTCTGGCGACCGCGCAATGATTGAGTCAAGCGGAGGACAGAGCTCCATGCGAGGAACGATCATGCGTCAATTTCTGTACGGAATCGGCCTGCTCGTGGCCGCCGCAGTGCTGATCTGGATCGATCAGTCTCCCTCCGATGTCGCCAACCAAGCCTCGCTACTGATACTCCTGATCGGCGCAGGACTACTGGGCATCGCCGCACCCCACTGGGCGTGGCTTCCAGCGCTCGTTCTCGGCTGTTCGCTCACTGCCGCGCACGCGATCTACCTCGTCGCCGGTATTACCTTGTCCTATGCGATGTCACCAGCCGGATGGGCCGGTCCAGCTACTCTGTTGATCTTGATCATCCTAGCCGGTATCGCCGCCTACGCGGGTGCCGGCGCAACTGCAATGGTGCGACGGCGCCAGCAACCGCGGCCGCTAAGTTAAGTGCTGTCCACATGACCGCCACGCCGGTCGATAAGACCTATGTCATGCTCATGGTCGCCGATATGGCCCGCGCCATGCGCTTCTACACCGAAGCGTTCGCCGCCACCGTGGTCATCAATTCACCGTACTGGAGCGAGTTCGTTGTCGCTGGCACGACGATCGCCCTACATCCCGGCGGCAGTGGCAACGAGACTCACACCGGACTTGGCTTCGAGGTACAAGATCTTGATGCGGCACTGCAACGCGTGATCCAGGTTGGTGGGCGCATCACCAGCTCTCCCCGGGAGAGGGCACAGGAGAGGATCCGAGTTGCCGACATTGCCGACACAGAAGGCAATCTGATCACCGTTGCCGAGCTGATCAACTAGCCAGCCAAAGAAGTCAGATCAACCGCTGACCGACGTACCTGGGCGAATTGCGAAGTCGGGAACCACTTCGGCACTGAAGCGTTCCGGGATTACTTCAAGATCAACTATGGTCCTACGATCTCGACATACCGCTTCATAGCCGATGATCCGGATCGGGTCGCCACACTTGATCAAGATCTGGTGGAGCTCGGCCGAGGCTTCGACGTCGGCACCGATTCCACTGTGCTGGACTGGGAGTATCCGATCTGCACCGCCCGCAAGATGGGCTGAGTTTCCTGCGCGTGCCCTTCGACGGGCTCAGGGCACATGCAACATCTCAGCAACAATGCGTCTGGCGGAAGCGGGCGAGTCGGTATCACACGCCGCCCGCGCCGCCAGTCGGCAATCCTCGAGAGTCACCGAGGCGAGGGCGCGACCAACCGCAGCGAGCGCCGCGGGTGTCATAGAGAGGCTGGAGATACCAAGACCAGCCAGCACTAGC
>DATCXA010000469.1:0-10141 GCA_036566085.1 Propionibacteriaceae bacterium | reverse complement strand
CTTGCCATAGGCGCGTCATTGACGGCGTACGACCGCCGCGTGTGCTCCAACACGTCGGCTGCCATGAGGATGGAGCCAGTCTCCGCACGCGCGGCCAGCCGGGCAGCGAGGTTGACGGCGTCGCCCTTAACCGAATACGTCCTGCGACTGGCGGAGCCGGTGTCGCCTGTGAATACCCGGCCCTGCGATATGCCGGCTTGCAATGGCAGCCGACCAGCCCGATCGACGGTCTCGCAAACTGCGGTGAGCAGCCGATCGGTGTCGTCGCCGGCACTGCGGGGCGCACCGCCGACGAGCAAGATCTTTCCGCCGTTGACATCCACGTCCGTGTCGAGGAAGGAGATGTCGTGGGCGACTGCAGCCTCCTGCACATTTCGAAGCATTTCATCGACGGCCGTCGTCAGCACCTCTTCGCCATCCTCGGCTAGCAAAGTGTCCGTACCGTCGAACCGAAGGAACGCCACGGCCACGGTCCGATGCTCCGGTTCCCGAGACGGCTGGGAGAGGTATGCACGCAACTGGGGCGGTAGCAGCTGCTGAACCACTTCCGGCATGGGCTCAGGTTCCGGTCGCGGTGGACGGTTCGCGGGTGTCGGTACGCCAGCAAGGAGATGACCCCAGCCCTCGTGTGGGCGTACCAGCCCGGGACCGAGGTTCACAGCCGTGACATCGCCTACCAACACTTCACCCATGCCCGCGGCGTGTTCCAACATTGTGACCGCTGTAGCCGTTGGCCCCAACAGAACCAGCTGCCGGTGTATGGCCGGATTTCCCGCGAGTATCAGGTGGACTGGACCAGAGTCGATCCCAGCGGAAGCACGCAGCTTGACTCGGCCGATAGACGTCTTGGCGCGTCCGATCTGCGCAAGGGCTCGGTGCATACGCAGCGCTGCCCTGGCAGCGCGGCGGCTATGGTCTGCATTGTCGAAGAGCAGCAGCAGCGCGTCACCACCCCACTTGAGAAGGTCGCCACCCTCGTCCTCGGCATCAATCAGCAACTGGCTGAAGACAGTGTCGAGGAGGTTGCTCAGCTCCTCGGCGCCTTCCCGGCCCCGGCGGGCCAGACGTTCGGTGAGTGGCGTGAAGCCGGTGATGTCGAAGAACAGCAGGCTTCCATCGACCACTCGGTGAGTAGCGCCGTGATCAGCGGCAGCCCACCCCGGCAGCAGTCGAGGCACGTATGCCCGCGGGCCCGGGCCGTCCTGAAGCGCCGCTCGCCCGGTTTCGCTGGCGCTCATAGTTAACTGTAAATGCGGATGGCCGAAGACAGCGAAGTTGATCACCGCCCTAATTACGGACCGACTTGTCAGAAGCTGAGCACCAAATATGGTGCTAAGAATCTGACAAGTCGGTATCGGGGGAGTGAGTATTACGCCCTTCTGGTCAACGCCCGGACACACACTGCTGTGATCCAGGTCCAGCCGAGCGCGACTGCAACGGTGAAAGCGATGTTGATCACGGGATTGCCGGCTCCGGAGGCGATTCCGGCGAAGGCAACGAGATAGTAAATACCGATTGTCGCGGAGCACACGGCCCAGACGCGGTCGCCGGTCCGTGCCGACCTCCGGGCAGCGGCAAGGCATGCCACGATCAGGCCGAGAAAGCCGATTCCGCCCGCCACCAGGTGGCCATCCCGCTAGCCGTCACCACAGCAGATGGCCCAGGCGGTGTACCAATCGGGAAACCCTCGGCGGGGTCGGCGCGCAGCAGACCAGCTGTGGCGATGCCCAACCCATAGATCACTAGCCCGATGATCATGGCGTACGAGCGCCGCCCGGTCTGCCGCTGCACCCTGCTGACGCCGAGGGCGCCGATGACAGTGAGCAGGCCGCTCACAACCATCATTGCGTCATGCACCCACCCCCAGCGGCCGTTGGCCAGCAGGCTGAGGGAGTGGATCCGAATGTCGAAGCCTGATCGAAGCACTGCCTCGAGAGTGCCAACGCCGACGTAGAGCGGTCCCGCAATCGCACCGGCGATCAGAGCGATGCGCACCGCCGACCGGGTATTCGTGTGAACAGTGAGGGTCTGAGACATGATGGAGAATCCTTTCGTGATCTTGGGATGTTCTCAATGGAACTAGACCGTCCAGTACTAGCAGAATCATCGGTTCGATCTCTAAAATCTCTTTTATGACTTCAGCGATGTCGGACCGGAGTGTGCGCAAGCGCGAGTCGATCCTCGAGGCTGCGACGGAGCTGTTCTTGGCCCGTGAGTACGCGGGCACATCGATGGAGGACATCGCCGCTGCGGCGGCGGTCTCGAAGCAGACGGTCTACAAGCATTTCAGCGATAAGGAGACGCTCTTTCGAGAGGTCGCGCTCGGCAGCGTGGGGGAGGTAGGGGCGTTCCAGGCCGAAGTAGCTGCTACGGCTGAGGCCAGCGAGTGCCGCGAGCGCTCCGCGAGCTAGCGCGAAGCTACCTGAACGCCGTCATGAATCCAGTGCTGCTGCGTCGCCGACAACTGGTTCTGCGCGAGGCCGGTCGCTTTCCCGATCTTGCTCGCAAGTACCACGAAAGTGGACCACGCCACGCGATACACGTGCTGGCCACTGCGTTCGACCGGCTCTCCGAGCGCCGAGAACTACTGGTCGATGATCCGCTGCTTGCAGCAACGCAGTTCGCGTTCTTGGTGGTAGGCGAACCGCTTGATACGGCAATGTTTCGTGGCGGGCGACGCCGTACGCGTCGGGAGCTCAATTCGCTGGCCGACGCTGCGGTGGAAGTCTTCCTTGCCGCCTATGGAAGGAATAGGGAAAGTTCACGACGCCACGGGCTCGGGAGCTCGAACAGCTAGCCTTGGTTCCGCGTTGTGCACACGACGCAGGCAGCACCGTCCGACAGATTGAGAGATTTTGACTGCTACCAAACGCGCGCTGGAACTGACCCGCGTGGCCGCGAATGCGGCCGTCGACAAGCTCGGCACCGATCTTGTCGCCTACGACGTCTCTGAGCAGCTGGCCATCACCGATGTATTTCTGGTCATCACCGCTTCAAACGAGCGCCAGGTCGGCGCGGTTGTTGACGGAATCGAGGAGTCGCTTCGCAACCATGACGCGAAGCCCATTCGCCGTGAGGGCTATCGAGAGCAGCGCTGGGTGCTACTGGATTACCTCGATCTCGTGGTGCACGTGCAACACACCGACGAGCGGCGCTTCTATGCGCTGGAGCGGCTGTGGCGTGACTGCCCGGAAATCGAGCTCAAGGTAGACGAGCGGCGATGACGGCAGCGCGAATCATCCTTTGGCGCCATGGCCGCACCGAGTGGAACATCGTCAACCGCTTTCAAGGTCAAGCCGACATCCCTCTTGACGAAGTGGGCTACGAGCAGGCAAGTCGCGCGGCGGAGGTGCTTGCCCGCTATCAGCCGTCGGCCCTGTACTCCAGCGACTTGTCCCGGTGTTACCAAACCGCAGAGGCGTTAGCCCAACGCACCGGACTTGAGATCATTACGGACAAACGACTGCGTGAGATCCATGTCGGTTCGTGGGAGGGCTTGCTTGGCGAGGAAGTCAGGGCGGCTGATCCGGAACTGGCGCGTCGGCTATGGGAGGGGGAGGACGTACGTCGATCGCCGACTGGCGAGAGCCCGAGCGAGGTCGGCGAGCGAGTGTCCGAGGCCCTGACCGAAATAGCCGAAGCGGCCCAAGATCATTCGACCATCGTCGTTGCCACACATGGGCTGGCCGGTCGGGTAGGCGCCTGCCGATTCGTCGGGTTGCCGTTTGATCAATGGCGACGGTTCGGGGGCCTGTCCAATTGCGCCTGGGTAAGCATTGATCGGCACCGCTCCGGCGCGTACTGGCGGATCGAAAGCTACAACGTGACTGCCGACGCCGATCTTGAGACTCGTTGACGCTGGGAGCGGATCGTGGTCGCCGCCCGTGAGGCGCTGACCGCAACGGGTCCAATGGCATGCTTGGTCGGGTGACGACGGCACCGCTGGACGCGGGGGTTGAGGCGCCGCCGCGGCTTTCCTGGGCCCTGGCGCCGGCGTTCGGCGTCTCATTCTCTGCCTTTCTGCTCTTTGGGATTCAGCACGAGCCGTCGGGTTACGCCGTTCTTGCCGTCAGCGTGATCTTGGGATTCATTGTTGATCGTGATCTTGGTAAGAGCCTGCTGCTCATCGGCTTCGGCATTGGGATGATCGGAACGATCTCATTGGCGGCGGACATCAGCTATGGCCACATGGTCTTGATGGGAAGCATTCTGCTGATCGCCGTCGTGGTTCCGTACGTCGTCGACCGCTTCGTTTTCAAGCGTCATATCGTCCGGTTCCCGATCAACACCGGTCGACGATGGACGACCGGTGAGTACATGTGGCTTGTGAGTGTGGTGGGACTTGCCTGGCTGATCATGCCGTTCTACTTCATCACCTCCGGCACCTACCTCAACTGGCCTGCAGTCCGTCAGCCCAGCGAGCTGATACGCCTCTTCCTCGCCGTCAACGCTGTTGGCCTATGGGACGAACTGTTCTTCATCTGCACGGCGTTCGCCCTGCTGCGGCATCACTTTGTGATGTGGCAAGCCAATATCTTGCAGGCGATCATCTTCGTCTCGTTCCTCTGGGAATTGGGCTACCAGGCTTGGGGACCATTCCTGACCACTACGTTCGCCCTCGTACAGGGCTACATCTTCAACCGCACCCGATCCTTGCCGTACGTCGTTAGCGTGCACTTGGTCTTCGACTGCGTGCTGTGGGCAATACTTGTGCACACTCACAACCCCGGCTGGCTGCCAATCTTCGTCTTCTATTGATCGAGATCACGTCGTATTTGGGCTGACTCCGCTGCAGTGAAGTTTCCGGCGAAGCAGCATGGCGGGCATTGCCGACGTGGCATGCTGTCGGTCACAGCCGAGTGCACACTCCGCATTCAAGAAAGGGCCTGCAATCGAGAGGCGCACGCGGACGTCTCTCCGTTGAGGCGATGCTGCATGTGGTGTCAGGTGCTCGTGGCGCGGTTGAGTGGTCCGGTGCGAGCTTCGACTGTAATATCGGTCAGGTTGTGGACGGGCTCGCGCCCGCTCTCAAGGGGCTTTGGCGCAGTTGGTAGCGCGCTTCCATGGCATGGAAGAGGTCAGGGGTTCGAGTCCCCTAAGCTCCACGATTCAAGTTCCTAGTCACGCGGCCTTTGGTCGTGATGCTCGACGGCACGCGGCTGGTCGGTCTGACTTCTGCTTACCAATCTGCTTACCAATCTGCGTGTGCAGTTCCGGTTCATGCTTGATCATCGGGTTCCGGTAGCTGCTTGACAGTTTCGGGACGCGGTTCGAGTTCCTGCGCGTCTAAAAGAGATCTTCGGTCCGCCCGTGCCTGTGGACGCCATCGCAACGGCCCTGCCTCGCGTAGTGGTGAAGCGGGTCGAAGGCCTGCCGTCATCCGGGCGGGCCCAGTGGAACGGCGCAGCGTGGGCGCTGCTCGTTGACTCCAAGGAGCCGAAGGTTCGACAACGCTGCAGCCTGGCGCACGAGTTGGCGCATGTGATCTGGCATCCGCTGTCTGATCAGGTACTGCCCGACGAAGCGCAAAAAGCGACTGAGTGGATCGAGGCGGCCTGCGAGTACTTCGCGGCTTGCCTGCTGATGCCGCGGGTCTGAATCAAGCGGGCTTTTGCGCCTCCTGTTCCATAAATGCAACAGTGCATGTCGCCAACTCCGAGCCACGGCCCACTCCATTTCTTGGGAAGTCGCCTGATGCGCCTTTGCATGCAGCGGACACGACCACGACGGCGTCCGGTTTCAGCCGCAGTTGGCCGATTTTGTCGCCAAGACCACGCTAGGCAATGTGGACCATCCCCACACGGGCGCTCATCGGTGACCTGACTGGAGCCACTTAGTCAAGAACTGCGATGCTGGGCACTATCTAAATGTGCGAGTAAAACTTCGTCATTTGTTGGTGCGGGTTTCGCTGTCCTCAAGGTGGTGGCCGCGTGACAGGGTAGCCAATGCAGTTACGTCGATCGCCGAACTCGGTGCGACTGCGACACGTACCGGAGTCACCGCAGTCAGCGTGGAAGTGCGTTTCCCACCTTCGAGTAGCGCGCGCTCCCCAACAACTGCTCCGGGACCTAATTCAGCCAAGTCGTCACCGTTAACAGATAGGGCGAGAACACCGTCGAGAAGTAAATAGAGGTCCGTAGCCTCTTCTCCTTGTCGCGTGAGAACCGTGCCCTTCGCCAGGCGACGAATCTCTGGTCGCTTACGGCCGTGCATGACCGCTTTCGACATCAGCCGCTCCAGCCCGGCCTCGGCGGCAGTGATGACGGGCGGTGAATCATGATCTCCCCAAGGAGTCATAGTCCACGATGGCTGGGCGGTCCAGTCCGCCCAGTTGGTGAGCGCAGCCTTTTGACTCAACCGCCCGTCGGAGTTGTATACCCAGTGTCTAGGAAAGGAGCTTGCACCCTCTAGACGCCCTAACGTCGTTCCATCAAATCTCACGGTGACGGCTAAAGTTGTCCAGACAAGCGGTGCCTCCAAACGGACAAACGGTGGATGCCGTGTACGACGCGGTAACGGCAAGGCTGTCCGTCCCCCGCACGTTTGACGGTAGGTGACAGCGCCGGAGGAGATCTCAGGCTCAGGGGTTAGGTCGGGCATCGGCACGCCTGCGAAAGTCAGCCCGAGAGGACCCAGCTGAACGGTTGTTGACCCCATGACTAGGCCACCGCCCCGGCCGTGCTCGACGATCTCCTCGCCATCGAACTCCGCCCAAACTTCTAGCCGGTTCGCGAAACGAAAGGCATCCATGTCCCGCATCACCTCAAGGGACTCGAGCAGGTCCGGTGGCGGTGCGTCATAGTGGCTCAAGCCAGAGGCAAACCCCAGGTTCATGAGGCCGGTCACCGCTTCAGACGGTATCCAAGAAACGGATGTGACGCTGCTCTGCACGCGCACGAGAACCTCCAGAGAGCATCGCCGGAATGGTGATTCAGGAGTTTACCGGTGAGGCGATCGTTCGATCGACCCCATCCCGTCCGTGATCGCGATGGCCCTTGGGTTGGCCGTCTCCTGGGGGACGATGTTCGTCCACAACATGGCCTCGCTGCCGATCTCGCCGTGGGCGATCTAGAACATCGGGCCGAGACTTCTGGTTCTGTGTCGTATCGCCGCCGCGATGTCACCGGCCTGCACGGCAGGGGACTTCGATGCACCGCCGGTGTCGAAGCCAGCCGCCAACAGGCGTCGCAGGCTATGTCTTCCAGATCGTCGTCAACGTGACGGCGACTTTGGCGCGGGCCGAGGCGCGACAGGCCGTAGGCTCCTCGAGGTCCGTAGCAGTGTGTAGTGGGGTCCATCCGCTCCGTACAACGCCCGGCCGAATCCTGGCACCAACGATGATGGTGGGGATTGGTTGAGCTGTGCCCGAACGGAGCGACGTCGTACCGAGGACCTCACGCCAGCTCGATGCCAGCCCGCTTCGCCCGAGGTGTTGGCGATGCCGCAGCCCTTCTACGAAATGGAGCCGCACGGCAGGGTGACACCTGGTCGCCCAGGCTGGCGCTTCACCCGAGATCATCGATCTCCGCGGCTTCGGTGTCAAGGAGCGCGGCGGCACCCAACCGGCACGCCCGACACCCTGTTCATGATCGGCTCCATCACCAAACCGATGACCACCATGCTTGCGGCCGCGCTCGTCGTGGCATCCCACGTCGACCCGGCCGCCGTCGCGCTTTACCTCGGTCGCTACACCCATTCAACGTTGGGCGAAGTGAGGATTACGCGGCGGCGCGATCGGATTGTTCTGGACGCTGGGGAGCTGGCCAGTGAGCTGCGAGCACGCGCCACCGACGGCCGAAGGGGAGCGTCTCCTTGATGCACGACCCGCCGCTCTCGTTCTGTTCCGAGGCATACCGGACCATGGTGAGCTTCACGGGTGGCGTTAACGAGCCGCGGGTGACTCTGACGATTCCGGGCAACCCGACTGGACCTGAGCAAACATGTGTCTTCGTGCCAAGTCGACCAAGTGCACGATAAGGTCACCTCGTCGAGCAGCATCGCGAGTTCACCTGGTCGGGCAAGGAACGGTGACGGGGGACCCGGAATCTCGATGGGGTGATGAGTGGCGGGTCCGGGGCGGCCGATGTTGGTCAGCGGCGCCTTTGCACGGCTGGGGCCAAGGTGACTACGAAGTCCTCCTGGGCGGTGGTCTCGATCGCGCGGGGGCCGCGCGCCGTCCGGACCGCGGCGATGGCCGCGTCGGGCGTGATTCCGGCGGCGACCAGGGAGCAGGCCGCAACTGTTCCGCTCCGGCCGAGCCCCGCCATGGAGGTCACCACGACTGCCTCGCCTCGCTCGGTCGCCTCGCGGCACCACCGCGCGAGGTCGATGGCGTCGGCGATGTCGGGTGTGCTCTGGTCGGGGATGGGGAGACGGTGGTAGGTGAGGCCGGTGGCCTGGGCCCGGGGGCCGAGGTCTGGTACGCCCGCCCAGTGGAGCTCGGAGTCGGTCAGCAGGCACAGGAGCTGGGTGGCCCCCAAGGAGCGAAGCTGGGTCAGGTCCGTGTCCAAGTCGCGGCCCTGATCCTGCCGCCCGGGGCACGGGGTGATACCAAGCCGGCCCGTCCCCATGAGATCGGGTTCGATCCAGTCGACCCGCAGGGCCAGCTGGGCTTGGACCGTGTGGGTGACCTGGTCGGCGAGGGAGCACGCAGCCGCCAGCGCCGACTGCTTCTGGAGCGGGGACGGCTCAGGGAAGCTGAGCGTGTGGACTGCGTAACGCAACAGCGCCACCTGGAGTTGTAAGGGGTGACGGTCCTCATGGCAGAGCTGGCCGCCGATTTCGCGCAGCAGCTGGAGCACCTTCCATGCCCGGACGAACTGGGCAGAGCGCAGCTCGTCGGGGCGGCCCGGGAGGTCGGCCTGGAGGTCGGCGACCGAGCGCAGGGCGCGGGTGATGGCGAGGGCCTCCAGGAGCTGGGACGCGTCCTCGATGGGCGTGAGCAGGTAGAGCAGGTCGTTCTCAAACTTGGCCAAGTCCTTCAGCACGTGCCCGGGTCCGGCTTGGAAGAAGTCGATGACCCAGACGTTGTGGTGAGCGTCGATCAGGATGTTGGCGGCGTTGAGGTCGCCGTGCACGTAGGCCACGTAGTGGTAGTCGTGCGCCGGCAGCCGCTGGTGGGCCAGGAAGTCATCGTAGAACTCGCAGACGTTGGGCAGCGACATCCCTCCCGGAAAGTCGAGCACCTTCTGGCGGGAGTCAGCAGTGACGCGGGCGACACTGTTGCGGACCGCCGGCCCAAGTTCGGGAGAGAACCTGTAGTGCTCGATAAGCGGCATGCGTTCGTAGCGAGCAGCGGCGTAGAGCGGGCCGAGGACTTCTTCAAAAGTGCTCCGCACTGCTGAGATGATGCGGCGCGTTGCCGCCTCGGCGGCGAACATCGCCTGCAGCGTCTGGACCTGGCCCTGGCCCATGGCGGCGTAGGCGTACTTGAGGCCGGCCCGGTCGCCCAGGTCAGCGAAACCGCGGATGCGGGGGGCGTTGTTGCCAAGCACGCCTTCGATTTGCTCGAAGGCGGCCCGCTCTTGGGCGATGGTCCGGTTCGGCCCAAGCTTGACCACGGCTGGTGCCTGGCGGTGGCCTAGCGCGTCCTGACTCGTCGCCCGCCACACGAGGGCCTCCGAGTAGCCGCCCGAAATCGGCTCCAGGTCCACCTGCGTGCTGTCCCTGAAAAGGTGGGCGACGATAGCGCGGTCCCTGGGCCCGAGCGCCGCCCCGGCGCGGGCGTCCCTAATCCGGGGCTCGAAGCCAGCCGGATGATGCGGAAGTGCGAGCTGTGCCCCCGGACGGAGCCAGTCGGCGAACTCAGCCGGGGAGTCGAAGCAAGCCACGCCGAGGAGCTTCTCGAGCTGGGCGAGGGCGTTGAAATGCTGGGCGCGCGAGGCGCTTGCGGTCAGGGCACTGCAGGTCGCCAGCTCATCGATGCCGAGCCTGGTCTTCAGGTCATAGAGCAGGAAGCTCACCTTAGCCTCGGTCCACACCCCGACCACGCCCACGCGCAGCGGGTCATCGCCGTGGGCGTGACGGATCCGCTCGAGCTGTTGGGCTAGATCGGTTCCCTCGAGGTCGTTTAGCGTCAGTGAGTCGACGATCCGCTCGTTGGCGGCCGCCATGGCCCGCTCATCCATGCCCAGGACGAGCC
>DATCXA010000128.1:0-3894 GCA_036566085.1 Propionibacteriaceae bacterium | reverse complement strand
TCGATCCGTCCCGGAACACCAGCCGCAATTATGGATGATCAGATTCCCAAACCGGTGGTCCAGGAACGCTATGACCGCCTCGTGGAGTTGGTCGGCAACGTCGCCATGCGGGAGAACCAGAAGCAGGTTGGCCAGCAAGTCCAGGTGATGTTTGCCGATGGTGAGGGCCGCAAGGATGCACTCACTCACCGAATGTCCGGAAGAGCCCGCGACAACCGCCTTGTCCACGTCACGGTGCCCGAGAAACTGGCGGAGCGTCCTCGGCCTGGCGACCTCGCCGAGGTGATCATCACCTACGCGGCACCGCACTATCTCAATGCTGATGCCGGACTCTTAGCCCTGCGGCGTACCCGCGGCGGCGACGCCTGGCAAGCAAGCCGGTCGACCTCCGAGGCTTCGGCCAGTACAACAGTCAATCTGGGCATGCCGACCGTCGGTGCCCCTGCTATCGTGCAGGCCGCCGAAACCTGCATTGCGCCCTGACCAAACAGCCCTGACCAAACAGCCCTAATCAAACAGCACTGATCACGTTGGAGGATCTACGGCATGCCCGCGGAACGATTTGTCGAGCAGCTGAACGTTCAGATCGGGCATGAGTTCGCCGCGCATCAGCAGTACGTGGCATGCGCCGTCTACTACGACGCACTCACAATGCCGCAGATGGCGAGGTTCTTCTATACGCAGGCGTTGGAGGAACGCGATCACGCGATGATGATGATCAAGTATCTTGTCGATCAGGATGCCCCGGTTATCGTTCCCGGAGTGAGCGCCCCGCAGGTCGACTTCGGAGATGTTGTCGCACCCGTCGAGCTGGCCCTTGAGCAGGAACGCCGGGTTACGGCGCTGATCAACGAGCTGACAAAGATCGCGCGCGACGAGAGCGACTTCGCCTCCGACCAGTTCATGCAATGGTTCATCAAGGAGCAAGTTGAGGAAGTAGCCACGATGAGTGATCTGGTCGCTGTAGTGCGCCGATCACGGGACAACATCGAGGCTATTGAGGAATACGTCCAACGCGAGCAGAGGCGAGAGTCCATCGACCCGACTGCCCCAGCGATCGCGGGAGCCTAATTCACAGGGCGATTTAGGGGGCGGTAGCCCGAGCGAGGCTTAGACCTCAGGCGGGCGGCTCCGGCTGGTCACCGGTGAGGTCTCGAAGCCTGTCCTTTGCCAGCTCCTGGCCTTGGTCCACATGCTCGGTGTACTTATCTCCAGTCTTCTCATCGACTACGTCGCCGGCTTTCTCGACGCCGGCGTCAACCTTGTCTTGTTGCCCGCTCAGCGCGTCTTTTGCCTTGTCGAAGATGCCCATCGCGTTGTCACCTCTCCGGGAGTAGACCAGCTCCTTTCTACTCCAGGCTCTGAAAGATGTCGACGGATGCCCGTTGAGAAGGCCGCTGCTGAGCCACACTGTGGACGTGACCGTGGTGCTCGTGGGTCCAACGGCAGCGGGAAAGTCAGCCCTTGCTGCCGATCTGGCTCGACGCTACACGGCCGAAGATCAACCGGCCGAGGTCATCAATGCCGACTCAATGCTGGTCTATCGCGGCATGGATATCGGCACGGCGAAGCCTTCAAAAGTCGAGCTCGCCGAGATTCCTCACCACATGATCGACCTACGAGAGGTCAACCAGACCACGACTGTGGCGGAGTTCCAGCAGCTGGCTCGAGCCGCCATCGCCGACTGCCAAAGACGGGACGTCATTCCGATAGTGGTCGGGGGATCTGCGCTGTATATCCGAGCCATTCTCGATGACTTCGAGTTCCCCGGAACCGATCCGGCAGTCAGAACTCGGTTGGAGAACGAGCTGGCGAGGCAGGGCGCAAAGTGGCTGTACCAGCGGTTGAGCGAGGCCGATCCGCTGGCCGCCAACCGCATTCTCCCGGGGAATACCCGGCGCATTGTTCGTGCATTGGAGGTTATCGAGCTGACGGGGCGGCCGTTTACGGCTACCTTGCCGGAGCGTCGCTACCGGCTTCCAGATGTTGTGCAAATCGGCCTGACCATCGATCGAGCGCCACTTGACGCCCGGATTGCTGACCGAGTAGACGCGATGTGGGCTGCAGGGTTCGTCGACGAGGTCCGCCGACTCGCTACCGCTGGCCTTCGCGAGAGTCTGACCGCCTCGCGCGCACTTGGCTATCGACAAGTGCTGCGCTTTCTGGATGGTGAGATCACCGAAGCGCAGGCGCGGGAGCTCACCATTGGCGCGACGCGCAAGTTCGCTCGGCGGCAGGATTCATGGTTCCGCAAAGACGCCCGGATCCACTGGTTGCGCTATGACCGGCCCGACCTGACTTCGGCGGCGTACGCGCTGGGAGGTCCTCGGGGGATTGGTGCGGTACCGGACGGTCTTGCGGGCACGCCCGCAGTGGAAGACTGACCCCCATGCGGAGGTGGTCGTTCACGAAGGGACATGGCACTGAGAACGACTTTGTAGTGCTCCTCGATCGGGAGTCGATGCTGGAGGTCGGTCCTGCGGAGGTGCGTTTCATCTGTGACCGCCGGGCTGGCATCGGCGCAGATGGCCTGCTCCGAGCCGTCCTCGCCAAGCATGTTGATCATTGGGATGGCGACGGTGATTTGTGGTTTATGGATTACCGCAACGCTGATGGATCGATTGCAGAAATGTGCGGCAATGGCATCCGAGTGTTCGTACGCTTTCTGCTCGAGGCAGACCTGGCAAGTGGGCCGATCGTCGAAATCGCGACCCGGCGCGGCCTCAGAACGGCGACCGCGCTACCGGACGGCAGAATTAGGGTCTCATTGGGCCGGGTGGCTGTCGGAAATCACTGGGTCGTTGTTACCACCACCGACGGAGCTGAGTTCAAGGCGCTGCCGGCGGACGTAGGCAACCCCCATGCCGTGAGCTTTGTAGACAACCTTGATGGGTTGTTGCTTCATCCGGCCCCCCGCTGGGATCCAGCTGAGGAGTTTCCGCAGGGCGTCAATCTGGAGTTCGTACGCCACCTTGGCGATCGGCACATCGCCATGCGCGTCTACGAACGAGGGGTCGGTGAAACTCGTTCCTGCGGCACCGGCACAGTCGCCGCCGCTGCCGCTGCTCGAGCGCATGATCAGGATCAGACCTCATTGCCGGTGACTTATCGGGTTGACGTGCCCGGCGGCACGGTTGAGGTTGAGCTGACCCGGGATGAGGCTTACCTGACCGGACCGGCGGTTCTTGTGGCACACGGCGAACTCGCGGTGCCTGACCGCGCAGCCCTCGAATCTCAAATCCGTACTGCGACCGCGTCGGGTACGTCCCGTCCGGCCTAACAAACAGGAGCGGCCAATGTCTGTCCTCGACGCATTCTCGCTGTCCGGAAAAGTCTCCGTAGTGACCGGTGCAAATCGTGGCATCGGTCGCGCACTTGTCACGGCTTTGGCCGAGGCTGGCAGCGACGTTGTGCTGTTGGTCCGAGACACCGGCGGAGCGGCCGATCTGGTGAGCGAGCTGGAACGCCTCGGGGTCACTGCGATCCCAGTAACCGCCGATGTCACGGAGGCCGATCAGGTGCGGCGTGCCGTCGATGAGGTGATGGACCGACTCGGTCAAGTCGATGTGTTGGTGAACAACGCCGGCGCGTGTATCCATGCGCCATCCCTTGAGGTCACTGCAGAAGAATGGCGCTTTGTCATGGATGTCAACGTCAACGGCGTCTGGAACTGTGCTCAGGAGTTCGGTCGGCAGATGGTGGGGCAGCGCAGTGGAGCAATCGTCAATATCGGCTCGATTTCGGCGAACATTGTCAATCGGCCACAGTGGCAGCCGGCGTATAACGCTTCGAAGGCCGCAGTTCACCAGCTCACCCGCTCGCTGGCCGCCGAATGGGCGCCTCATGCGGTTCGCGTCAATGCCTTGGCGCCCGGCTACATCAAGACTGAAATGG
>DATCXA010000120.1:0-13829 GCA_036566085.1 Propionibacteriaceae bacterium | reverse complement strand
GGTGAGCCTGCTGCGTGATCGTGATCGGGTACGGATTGGCGCCGCGGTGCATTCGGTTCGGGCAGTGCCGGCTGAGGCTCTCAGCGTGATCGGTCAGGTGGCAGGGGAGCAGCCTCTACATGTTCACCTCAGCGAGCAACCGGCGGAAAACGCCGTTACCCAGGCTTTCTATGGCTGTACTCCCACGGAGTTGCTTGATGATCATGGTCTACTCGGTCGCAGAACTACAGTGGTGCACGCTACCCACCTGACCGACACCGACATCAAAACCGTGGGTAGCAGCCAGACATCGGCGTGCTTCTGTCCGACAACGGAGCGTGATCTTGCCGATGGCATCGGCCCGGCCCGACGGCTGGCCGACGCAGGCAGCCCGCTCACCATGGGCTCTGATCAACAGGCGGTGATCGACCCGTTCGAGGAGCTACGTGGCGTCGAGCTTCACGAGCGGCTGGCGACCGGTCAACGTGGCCGCTTCACCCCCGCCGAGCTGATCAATATCGGCAGCGAGTCCGGCTATCACAGTCTGGGCTGGCCGGACGGCGGCCGGATCGCCGATGGAGCTCTCGCCGACTTCGTCGTCGTCCGATCCGATTCGGTGCGCACGACGGGAGTCCATTCTGATCAAATTGCCTACGCTGCGACTGCGGCCGATATCGATCAAGTCGTCGTCGCCGGGCACACCATCGTCCGGGACGGGCAGCATCAGCTCGGCTCAGCGGCTCGGCTGCTCGCTGCCGCACTTGATCAGCTGGAGGCCCTGTGAGCAGCACAGTGATCACTGGAATCGGCGAGCTGGTGACCTGCGACGGTACCAGCGCTGATCTGCTGGGCATTCGGTCCAATGCTGCACTCGTGATCGAGGAGGATGTGATCGCTTGGATAGGGTCCGCTGCTGAGGCGCCAGCGGCCGACACCAAGATCAACGTCGGCGGCCGAGTGATCATCCCTGGTTTTGTCGACTCACACAGCCATTTGATCTTCGCTGGTGATCGAGCCGCCGAGTTCACGGCTCGGATGACCGGCCAGCCGTACGACGGAGGCGGCATTGGCGTCACAGTGGCTGCGACTCGCGCGGCCAGTGACGATGAGCTGACTCGGCTCCTTGCGACCCGGATTGCCGAGCAACGAGCCCTCGGCACTACCACCGTGGAGATCAAAAGCGGCTACGGATTGACGGTTGCCGACGAGGTGCGAGCGCTCACAATTGCTCGGCAGTTCACGACCGAGGCGACCTTCCTGGGCGCCCATGTCCTACCGGCGGAGTATGCGAACGATCGGGCCGCCTATGTCGACCTGGTGACCGGGCCCATGCTGGAGGCGACCTCGCCGTATGGGCGCTGGATCGATGTCTTCTGCGAGCCGCACTCGCCCCATGCGTTTGACGCTGATGAAGCACGCCACATCCTCAAGGCCGGAGCAGCCGTCGGTCTCGGCCTGCGCGTACACGGCAACCAACTCGGTCCCGGTCCAGGTGTTCAGTTGGCCGTCGAGTTGGCCGCAGCCAGTGTTGATCACTGCACCTATCTGGACGACGCGGATGTCGATGCGCTGGCTGATGCAGCTGATACGACGGTGGCGACGCTGCTTCCGGGAGTTGAGTTCTGTACTCGCTCGCCTTATCCGAATGCCGCTCGGCTGCTCGCGGCAGGAGTCTCGATCGCACTGGCCACTGACTGCAATCCAGGCACCTGCTACTCGAGCTCAGTGCCGTGGGTGATCTCTCTGGCTGTGCGCGAGATGGGCATGACACCAGCTCAGGCGCTTTTTGCCGCAACGGCGGGCTCCGCTAAGTCACTGCGACGTACCGACATCGGCCGGCTGGCTGTGGGGAATCGAGCTGATCTCACTGTGCTGAATGCACCCTCGTACCTGCATCTGGCCTATCGTCCTGGAGTGCCGATAGCCCACGCGCTCAATCTCGCGGCATCCGCCGAAACGTTGGCGGAGTGATCTGCAGGTTCTTCCAGACGAACGATGGCACGCGACCGAAGAACTCGTGTGCAAAGTCGGCACAGAAGCCGATCAACTGCGTGTCATGTTTGTCCACCGAGAAGCGCATCCCGTTGCCTGCAATGCGAAATCCTGGCGGCTGCGCCGCCATTAAGAACTCCATCGTCCGCGGATGGATCACATCCGACGCGAACTTGGGATTGTCGGTGCGCACCGTAAAGCGGTCATTGAATTCCTCGCTCTCGAACCGGACCTTCTTGCCACCCCAGCCGCCGCCCACTGAGAGCATCGGGAACGAGAAAGGCATCATGATCGCAGTCACGACTTCGGAGTGATTCTCGGTCACCGTGCGCGTCCGGGTATGGCCATTTGAGTCGGTGTAGGTCTCTGTGCGTTGCGTCTTCCAGCGGTGAATAAACGCCTCGATCGGCAAGCCGTCGTTGGAACCGCGAATCGCTTTTTCCGTGGTATGCCCGAACCCCGCTGTGGTCAGGTCGTACTTAGCGATGAGCGTGTCGTCGCGGCCGATTAGCTGCCAGTCAGGATGGCCGTAGAATCCGAATCCCGGCGTCGGCGGTGTTGCCCGATAGGGCGCCAAGGCTCTCGGGTCGAACGCCTGGGCGACCGTCCCGAGCTTCTCGAGATAGCCCTGCAATTGCTCCGGGTCTTTGGGTGTACCAACCGCAACCAGCTGTTGACCGTCGATGCTGAGATCGACCTTGTGCCCTGCCTGGCCAAAGGCAGCGATCGCATCAAGCACAGAGGCGGAGAGGGCCGTTCCGGCATATCCAGCGTCAGCAGCCCGTACCTGATAGCGCGGATCCACCTCAACCGGGGGCAGCTCTACGCCGCTGCGAGCGTTGTGTGTGGACACGAACAGATCCGGGAGGGGCAAGGGCAACTGCATGCTTGCCATGCGGTCGTCGAATTTCGGTCCGCCCTCACTGCTGGTGTACTCGAACACCCGGAATGGCACCCCGGATGCGGTCTGGCCGGAGATTGCCTCGTCCACCTTGCGCACGAAGCCCAGGCCAAACGGCGGTGCATGGTGATCAAGAACCCAGTCCAAGGAGGGACGCGACTCGAAGGTCCAACCACGTCCGCGCAGTGCGCGTACGTACCGCTGGCGGCGGATGATCAAAAAGGCAATGAGACCTACCACCAGCACGGCGATCACGATGAGGATGATCACGATCGTGCTGCTCATGCGTACTCCCTACGTGGTGCCTGGGTGCGGTGACCTTGGGGGCGCTCGACGAGATACATCGCGGATAGGATGGCGAGGCCGCCAATGATCATGCGTAGGGTGATTGTCTCCCCACCGAGGGCCACAGCGAAGGTCGCTGCCCAGACGGGCTCCATGGCCATGATCACTGCAGCCCGCGAGGGCTCAATATGCGCCTGAGCCCAGGTTTGCAACACCATCGTCATAGCGCTCGCAATAAGCGCGAGATAGAGCACGATGAGCCAATCACCGGCGCTGTTTGGCAACTGGATGCCGGCACCTGATCCTGTCGTCGGCCACCACGCCGCGACGGCAGATACCAGCGTGATCACGATCAGCTGAACCAGGCTCAGACTCAGCGTGGTCTCCGGAGTACTGAGCCGCCCGAGGGCCACGATGTGACCCGCATAGATCACTGCAGCGACCAAGGTCAGCAGTTCACCGTAGCCGAGCGCGAAGCCGTGCAGCGCCAGTACGCCGAGCCCAACCGTGGCAAGAATCGCAGCCAGCCAGGTCAGACGCGGGATCCGACGCCGCAGCAGGAGTGCAGTCAGCAGCGGGGTCACCACCACATAGAGCCCTGTGACAAAGCCCGAAACGCTGGCTGGAGTGTGGGCCAGCCCCGTGGTCTGCAAGATCTGCGCGGAGCCGTACAAGAGTCCAAGCAAGGAGCCATACATCAGGACGGTTCGAGACAAGCGAAGCCGAGGCGCCGCGATAAGAGCAAGCGCCACGCTGGCAATCGCAAAACGGATGGCGAGCAGGTCAGCTACCGGAATCCGGGTCACCACATCCTTGATCAGAAAGAATGTCGAGCCCCAGGCAGCCGTCATCACCAGCAGCGCCAGAAACGCCAGCAGCTCGGTGCGAGACCTGGCAGCAAGCATCGCCCCAGCCTAGAGCGGTGACCCACGTCGATCTCACCGGCGAGAAGTCCATCATCGCGCCCCGATTGCGTTGCGTGACTGCGATGAGTACCGCCTCGAGTTCGAGAGCTGGTGTTGACTGGATGTCCGAGGCGGCCGAGCTGACGACTGGGGGAGTGACCGTCAGACGACGTACAAGGTGATCGTGGAGCCTTTAGGCGCCTCCGTACGCGCCGAAGGGTTGGTGTAGACCACGTAGCTAACTCCAGGCCGGTTGATCGAAACTGGCTGCACCTTGGTCTTGAAGCCGGCTTCCCGCATCACCTTCCTGGCTGCTGGAACCGCCATGCGCTGCACATTGGGTACCGTGATCAGGTTCCGACCGAGCGATCTGGTGAGGGTAATGGTGTCCCCAGGAGCGCCGTGGCCACCTCGCGGATTCTGACGCAGCACAAGGTCCTTGGCCACCTTGTTCGAGTACGCGCTCCGCTGGACTACCCGGAAGCCCGCATTGCTCAAAGCTGCGGCTGCGGCATCGTACGGGGTGCCTTGGTAATTGGTGATCACCAGAGGCTTCGGCCCGTTCGAGACCACCAAGTCGATGGCAGTGCCCCTCCTGAGGCGGGCGCCTTCGTTCTCTGACGCGCTGAGGACCACGCCGGCCGCCACGTGCTCACTGAAACCGTTGGCGATCTTGCCAACGACGAGCTTCGCCTTCTGGATCGCCGCCTCGGCTGCGGACTGGGAGAGGCCAACGACGGCAGGCATGGAATACCGCTCGGGTCCCTGGGATAAGGCCGCCTTGATCCGAGAGCCCTTTTCGATCTTGGTGCCGGGTCCCGGATCAGTGGAGATCACCTGGCCGCGGGCTACCGTTTCGCTATACGCGTCCGAGAAGTCAATCCGCAAGCCGGAGTTCCTGGCCACGCGTTGGGCCTCAGTTCTGCTGAGCGAGGAAAGGTCCGGTGCGGTAGTGAACCGGCCTTCAGTCAGATACCAGCCAGCCAGTGCGGCGGACGCGGACAGCATGAGCACCAGTAGGAGGGCCAGCCAACCCCTGCGACGCTTCCGTGCCCGGCGCTCGCGCTCGGCGGCCAAGCGGTCCGGAGACGGCTCGTGCAGCGGCCTGGCAACCGTCGGCGGTGGAGCATCGATGATGGTGTGCGCGCCACCGGAGAGTCGCGGCGCGACGCGTCCGGGCGGCATCGGCGCCGCAACTCTCTGGGTCACCTCGTAATCTGTGCGGTTGCGCGGCTTCGGCCTCGCCGCTGGCGGTGTTGGTGTGGTGCGCAGCTCACGGGTCAACTCCGGATCATCGGCCAGGCCTCGCTGGAGCGCGCCGCGAGCCCGCCGTACCTGATCAAGAAAGACCTTTGCATCATGTTGCCGCAGATTGGCATTCCGAGCTGTAGCGCGGGTGACCAGAGAGTCCACGTAGGGCGGAATCCGCCCAGCGGTGGCACTGGTCGATGGTGGCGGTACGTCACGATGCACGTGCGCGTACGCGATCTGGATGGGCGTATCGCCAGTGTGAGGTTTGCGTCCCGTCAGGAGCTCGAAAAGAACTATGCCGGCGCTGTAGACATCGGATCGTGCGTCCGCGTGCCCGGACATCACAAGCTCCGGTGGCAAGTAGGACACAGTGCCGATGAGCAACCCCTGAGTTGCGGTGTTGGTCTGTGAGGAGACGGCTTTGGCAAGTCCGAAGTCCGCGACCTTGATCTGACCGCGGTCGCTGATCAAGACGTTCTCCGGCTTGACATCGCGATGTACCAACCCCGCGTTGTGGGCTGTCGCGAGAGCCGCCAGTACCGGCTCCATGATCTCGAGCGCCCGCTTCGGTGGCATCGGGGCTTCCCGATTCAGTACGTCGCGCAGTGTCTGTCCCTCGACGTACTCCATCACGATGTAGGGCCGGCTGTTCGGGCCTTCGCGGTCTTGGCCTTGATCAAAAACCGACACCACATTCGGATGAGACAGTCTGGCTGCCGCTCGTGCCTCACGATCGAACTTACGAGCGAACTCGGTCTCATCGCCTAGCCCGATGTGCATCACCTTTACTGCGACGGTACGAGTGAGGCGGGTATCGACAGCCCGATACACGGTGGCCATGCCACCGCGGGCGAGCCGCTGGGTGACCTCGTAGCGACCGTCCAAAAGGCGACCCACCAAAGGGTCGCCAACGGTCGTCATCGTCACGTCTGCTCCATACACGGTGGGGAAGGTGGCCGTGCTGGCCTCGGGCCCGAGTCTAGAAGTCACCTCGTACTGCCACGACCAAGGCGCGCCGCCGCTGCTGGATTCGTCGCGCATCAACGATTAGTCGATCCGTCCGGCATGAGTCGAGGATGCCTCAGCGTAGCGGCGAACCGGAATTCGTCCGGCGGAACGTGGCGGCCGGCAGCTGGATCCCCTACGTCATGGCTTTCGGCTGAGGTCACCGGGACAGTTTAGTGTCGCGGTGATCCGGGTTTCCTGCCGTCGATTGCCTCACCATGAACCACCTCTACTGTGTGGATACGGCACTTCGACGAGGAGTATCACGCTGCTATGGAATTTGGGCTCACCACATTCGCCGAAATAACCGATCCGAACACCTCTCCAGGCGAGCGACTACGGCAGGTGGTTGAGGAGGCCAAGCTCGCCGACGAACTCGGCCTCGAGGTCTATGCCATCGGCGAGCATCACCGGCCCGACATGGCAGCGTCGGCTCCGGAAATCGTTCTTGCGACAATCGCCGGTCGCACGAAGACGATCAAGCTGTCGAGCGCGGTCATCGTGCTCAGTTCGGCAGATCCGGTCCGGGTATTCCAAAACTTCGTCACCCTCGATTTGCTGTCCAATGGACGGGCCGAACTGATGGTAGGCCGAGGGTCGTTCACCGAATCGTTTCCCTTGTTCGGCTACTCGCTGTCTGACTACGACGAGCTTTTCGCCGAGAAGCTCGATCTGTTGTTGAAGGTTCGTGAAGATCAGCCGGTGACCTGGCACGGAAAGTTCCGATCATCGCTGGACAACGCCACTGTCTATCCTCGCCAGGAAGATCGGCCACTACCCATCTGGATCGCCGTGGGGGGTACGCCCAATTCAGTTATCCGCGCCGGCACCCTTGGCCTTCCGATGGCACTTGCGATCATCGGTGGGCGGCTGGCGGCCTTCACGCCGTTGGTCGAGCTCTACCGCAAGGCATTGGAGTACGGCGAGCACGATCCCGATACGCCGCTGGCGGTACACAGCCATGGCTACGTCTTTCGCGACGAGCGCGCAGCGCGCGCGGAGTTTCTGCCGGCTTATCGCCGAACGTTTGCCAAGATCGGCCGCGAGCGAGGCTGGGCACCGATGGGCGATGCGGCTGTAGAAGAGCTGATTGCGCCCGAGGGCGCCTTGTTCTTCGGCAACCCGGAGACGGTGGCTGACAAGATCATCCGGCTGCATGAGCTCATGCGTATTGAGCGTTTTGAGATGCATATTGCTCACGTTGATCATGCACTCACGATGCGCTCGATCGAACTTTTCGGTGCCGAGGTCGCTCCACTGGTCCGTAATGAATTGGGAGCTCGATCGGCCGTTTGAAACGACCAATGGTCTGAAGGTCGAGATCCGGCCGCACGGGATCGATGCGCCCGAAGCCAGTCGAAGGGCCCGCTTCGAGGAAGCTCAGCGCTCGTGGGAAGGATGGCGGCATGCGCGAAGTGGTCGACGGGGTCATCGAGATCCCGATCGCATATGTCCACGCCTATGCGGTTGTCGTCGACGACGGCGTCGTGCTGGTCGATACCGGACTGCCGGGCCGGGCCGACAAGGTGGTGAGAGCAATCGAGGAGGCCCGGCATCGAATCGGCGAGGTGCACACCATCTTGCTGACGCACTGGCATCCCGACCATGTCGGCGGCGTGGCCGAGCTGCGGCGCCGGTCCGGTGCCCGGATCGTGGCCCATGCCGGAGATGTGTCGCGCATCTCCGGCGACAAACTTCGCCCGCGGAGCCGTTTCATGCGCATCGTCGGGGCCGTTATGCCCGCGCCAGAGCCAGTTCCCGTGGACGAGACACTGACTGCGGACGGGCCGATATCCGTGCCGGGGTTCACCGCGTTCCACACCCCCGGTCACACCGCGGGCCATGCTTCCTTCCTCCTGGACCGGGCCGGCGGCGTGCTGTTCGCGGGCGACGCGGCCCGGAGCAAACGTACGGGACGGATTCAGCGCGGCCCGAAGATGGTCACCGAAGACTCCGAGGCTGAGTCGGCGAGCATCACCCGGCTCGCTGACCTCAAGTTCGACGCGGCGGTGTTTGGCCACGGCAGGGCAATATCCCACGACGCGGCTCAGCGGTTCCGAGAATTCGCAGCGCAGGGACAGTGAACAGTTTTAGACATCGCGTGACTGATAATTGTGCGTGGCAGGATGCGAGCGTGGTCGCTCTCCAGATTCACGGCGTCTCCGAACCCACTCGCAGCACGCTCTCGGCCGAGGCGAAAGTCCGCGGCGAATCCTTGCAGGAATACCTCCTGGATGTACTTGATCGCGAAGCACGTGACATCGAGAACCGTCGACTCCTGGCCCAGTGGACCGCCGACTCAGTGGAGGATGCAGTCCGGCGAGTCGATCAAGCGATGATCATTGCGCACTAACAGCTAACCAGCAGGGGCCACTATCGTGGCCTCGTGACCGCCCTGATGGGTCTGGAGGCCCGGCTGCGTCTCGCCCGGCTGTACCTCTGCACGGACGCTCGGGAGGAGCAAGGCGATCTTGAAGCCTTCCTGCACGCGGCATTTGCCGGCGGTGTGGACATTGTGCAGATTCGCCAGAAGGGCATGAAGCCCGAGGCGGAACTAGCGGCTCTGGAGATCGCGCGGCAGGCCGCCGCACCGTACCAGGCCATCGTCTGCGTCAATGACTCAGCCGAGCTGGCCGGGCGCTTCCAGGCCGACATGTTGCATCTCGGTCAGGCCGATGGGCCATCGGCAAGGGCTCGCCGATACCTGCACCAGTGGGCCCTGCTGGGCCGCTCCACGCACGCACCTCGCCAGACCGACAAGGCGATCAAGGACTCAAACCTCGACTACTTCTGCGTCGGTCCGGTCTATGCCACCTCTACCAAGCCCGATTACGAGCCGGTGGGGCTGGACCTAGTCCGATATGCCACCCGCAAAGCCCCCGTCGCCTCCATCAAATCGAAACCCTGGTTCGCCATCGGCGGGATCTCGATGGACAACATCGACAACGTAATCGAGGCCGGCGCCCGGCGGGTCTGCGTAGTGCGGGCCATTACCCGGGCTTCCGACCCGCAGGAAGCAGCCGACCGACTCAGCCGCCGACTGCGGGCCGCCTGGAAGGCCGACCCGGCGATGGAGCAGTACGTCTTCCAGGCTTTGTCGTGATCTTTTGAGCTGCCCGCGCAATCCCCCGTTAGAACTCACGGCGTACGGCTGCCTCGGCAAGCGCCGTCAGACCGGTGAGGCCCTCCTCGGTGATCTCGGTATCGTGCAATGCCTTGAGGGCTCGCTCGTAGTTCTCGTTGATCATCGACTCCACCGCGTCCCGGGCCCCGGATTCGGTTACCACCTCTTGCAGCTCACTAATGCCCGCGTCGTCGAGTCCGGGGTCGCCGAGCTTTTGCAGCAAAAGCTTCTGACCGGCGTCGCCGGCGTGGGCGTACGCGTGCGCAACAAGTACTGTGCGCTTGCCCTCGCGAAGATCATCTCCGGCCGGCTTGCCGGTGATCTGCGGATCCCCGAAGACACCTAACAGATCGTCGCGGAACTGGAAGGCACGGCCGAGCGGCGAGCCGTACGCGCCCAGCGCGAAGTACAGCTCGTCGTCGCCGGCACCGAGCGCCGCGCCCATCTGGCACGGCCGTTGCACGGTGTAACGAGCGGCCTTGTACTCCACGACGCGGCTGGCGTCGTCCAGTGCGAGCTCAATCGTTGGCCGTAGGGATCCGATTGCCGGTGCTCGCTGCCGCAGCGGGTGGGCTTGGGCCACCATGTCGAGGTATTGGCCGCACGTCACTTCGGTACGCATCGCTTCCACGATCGGCAGTGCCCGCTCTAGAGCGGATTGCTCCAAACCAGCACCGTGCAACATCTGGGCGGACCACATGACGAGCAGGTCGCCTAGCAGGATCGCACCCGCCTTGCCGAAAGCAGCCGAGTCACCCAACCAGCCGGCGTTGGCATGTAGCGCCTCGAACTGGCGGTGCGCGGCAGGACGGCCGCGCCGCAGATCGGAGGAATCCATCAGATCGTCGTGTACCAGGGCGCTTACATGAAGCACGTCAAGGCTTCCGGCCGCCGCCAGCAGCGGCTTGAGTTCCTCATTTGACGGGATCCCCGCAGCGGCGACATAACCCCAGACGCAGAATGCTGGCCGCATGCGCTTGCCACCGCACAGCATTTGGCTGGCCATCAGATGCACCGGGACCAGCTCAGGTCCCATGGAGTCGAGCACCGCTGACTGCTCGGTGAGGAAGGCGCTGATCTCAGCCGACATCGCATCCCTGAACGCCTGTGCCAGTGGCGCGTGCGGATCCAGGACGGCCTCCGCGCTCGTTACCAGCGGTTTATTGACCACATGCTGAGCCTACGAAGTTCAGCTATGAACCCGTCTTTAGGGTGTTCGCATGCCGGGCCGCGAACGTCTCTGGCGCCCGCGTAGGCCGAGCATTGCCGATCTGCTGGCGGCGGGGAATCGACCACTCTTCTCCTTCGAGTTCTTCCCACCCAAAGATGAGATCCAACAGCGCCAGCTTTGGCAGACGGTTCGTGAGCTGGAGTCGTTGGGCCCCGACTTCGTCTCCGTGACCTATGGAGCCAGCGGCGCAACCCGAGAGCGCACGATCAAGGCCACTGAGGCTATCGCACAGCACACCACGCTCCGGTCGATGGCTCATCTGACCTGTGCCAGTCAAAGCCGTGATCAATTGCGGCGGGTTATCGGCTCGTACGCGGCGGCCGGCATTCATCACATACTCACGATCCGCGGCGACATGCCGGGTGGTCCGACGGCGCCCTGGGAGGCGCATCCGGACGGCCTCCAGAACGCAACCGAGCTAGTTGCGATGGTGCGAGAGCTGGGCGACTTCTGCGTCGGCGTGGCGGCGTTCCCAGATGCCCATCCGGAGCGGAATGACTATGATCTTGATGCCCGGGTGCTGGTCGCGAAGGCGGGAGCCGGCGCGAGCTTCGCGATCACTCAGTTGTTCTTCACCGCGGACGACTACTTCGCATTGGTTGCCCGGGTTCGTGCCCTCGACTGCGATATTCCGATCATCCCGGGGATCATGCCGATTACCAATGTTCGGCAAGTGATCAGGTTTGCCCAGCTGTCCGGGGCCGCGTTGCCAAAGTCGGTGACAGATCGGATCAATGAGGTGTCCGACGACGATGATCAAGTTCGGCGGGTAGGGATCCAGATCGGCACTGAGCTGTCTGAGGAGTTGTTGAGCCGCGGTGCACCTGGCCTGCACTTCTTTACCCAGAACCGTTCTCGAGCTACTCGAGAGATTTACGCCAACTTGCATCAGGTGCGGCGTCGAGCGTAACCAGGCGCTGCGTCGGCCGGGTGAGTGCCACGTAAAGCGCCCGGACGCCGCCCGGAGATTCCGCCACGATGTCATCCGGCGTGATCACCAAAACTGCGTCGTACTCGAGCCCCTTCGCCTGCTGCGCTGTGATCACGACAACACGTTCGGCCCCTGGCAGCCCCGCTCGTTCCAAGTGAGTGGCAAGTTCGTCCTTGGTCGACGGCGGGCAGATGACGCCGATTGTGCCGTCCACCTCGGCGAGCAGTGACTGCACGATGTTGATCATGGCGGCGGGCATCATGGGATTCTCCGGTGCGGCGTCTGCCGGCATCAAAAGCTGCGGTTCATGGCCGGTTGAGCGCACCGCTGTCGGAAGGTCGGCGTCCGGGAAATCTGCGACGACTACTTTCGCGGCCAGGTTGAAGACCTCCGAGGGGCTGCGATAGTTGGTGCTCAGGCGGAAGTGCCGTACCGGGGCTGTTCCGATGATCTCTTCGATCGCACGGTTGGCTTCCTGGGTATCGGTCAAAGAACTCTGCGCAGGGTCGCCGACAATGGTCCAGCTGGCGCTGGCGCCGCGCCGCCTCAGCATCCGCCACTGCATCGGGCTGACATCTTGCGCCTCGTCGACCAGAACGTGCGCATACGTCTCGTGTGGAAGTTCGAACGGGTCTGATTCTCGTACCGTGGACAGCAGATCCGCGGTCGTGAAGACCTCCTCAACGCCGGAGTCGAGATCAGGAAGGCCGGCGAGCTCCGGCTCCTCTTGCATTGGCACCGGACCGAGTAGGTGCACCAGCTCATCGAGAAGCGCGCCATCGGCTGCGGTCCAATCCGTCGCATCCCGATAGCTCGCGCTGAGCACCTCGCACTCCGCGTTGGACAACATCGACGTCGAAATTCGCTTGAGCAGCTCGACGTCGGCCAGGCGGGACAGCGCTTGGGGTGCGCTGACCGCCGGCCACCAGGCGTTGAGAAACATCCGAAAGGAGGCAAGTTCCGACACCCGGTCGCCGAATTCCTCAAGTTCCTGATCGTGATCAAGCGCGTCATCTGAGTCTGGCGACCAGACCCGCCAAAGCGCTTTCAGCAGCTCCTTTTCGACTGCCTCCCGGGCGGTGTTGAGCTTGTGGTGGGCAAGGACTTGGGAGCGGATACGCGCCAATGTGTCGGCGGTCAAGCCCAGCACATTGCCGTCTACGGTGATGCGCAGCAGGAGCGGCACCTCTTGCGGCGGCTCCTGCACCAAGCGGCGCAGCACCTTGACCATCCGCAGGCTGCCCTTGATTGCCGCTGTCTGCGGATCGTCGACACGATCACCGGTAATCCGAACTACATCGGAAGCGACCGCTCCAATCGAGCGCAGCGTGACCGAAGCCTCACCGAGGGAGGGCAGCACCCGGGCGATGTAGTTCATGAAGACCCGGCTCGGTCCGACCACCAAGACGCCGCCGGACTCGAAACGGCGGCGGTTTGAGTAGAGCAGGTATGCGGCGCGGTGCAAGGCCACGACTGTCTTTCCGGTCCCAGGGCCGCCGGAGATCATCGTGAAGCCCTGGTACGGAGCCCGGATGGCCTCATCCTGCTCGGCCTGGATGGTGGCGACGATGTCCCGCATAGTGTGATCGCGGGCGCGGCCGAGGGCGGCCAGCAGTGCGCCTTCTCCGATTACCACTAGTTCGTGATCGCCGTGTTCACCGTCCAGAAGATCGTCTTCGATTCCGACCACCCGGTCGCCGCGGCAGTGCAGTACCCGGCGGCGGATCACATCCATCGGGTTGCTGGGAGTGGCCCGATAGAAGGGTTCGGCCGCCGGTGCTCGCCAGTCGATGACGAGTGGCTCGTAGTCGGCATCACGAACACCGATCCGGCCGACGTAGCGGACCTCCCCGTCAGTCCGGTCCAACCGGCCGAAGACCAACCCTTCCTGCTCGGCATCCAGTACGGCCAGGCGTCGTGCCGCCTGGAATGCAAAGACATCGCGCTCGTAGAGGCCGGTCCCGTCCTCCTCTCGTACGTAGGAGTTGCGGTCCGACTGGTAGAGGGAAAGCCCAGCTCGAGCGACCGATTGGGCCGAGCGGGTCGCTTCGGCGAGCCGCTCGTACACGAGATCCACATGTGCCTGCTCGGCGGCCAGCTCGCGCTCGAGGGTGCTAGCGGCCGGTGATGCATTTGCCACGTCGCGCTGCGCGTCGGTCAAGAAGGAAGATCCTTACTCAGAAGAACAAACATCTAAGTATACGGAAGTTGCCTGGGTCCCCAAA
>DATCXA010000110.1:0-14524 GCA_036566085.1 Propionibacteriaceae bacterium | reverse complement strand
CCATTTGATCTCTCTCGTAGTCGGTTTCGGTTCGGTGCTCGCGGTCGACTGGTACGGGCTGCTGTCGCTGTCCCGCCGAGTCACCATCGGCGATGTGGTGCTCACCGCCGAGCGCATGACGCCCTTGATCTGGATTGGGCTCGCCGGTCTTACCGCAAGTGGGGTACTGCTCAAGCCAGACCTCGGTTCCTGGCTTGTCGTGATCAAGCTCTGCTGTGTGCTCGGTGTTGGCATCGTCGGTGTGCTCGCTCTGGCGACGAGTCGCCTCATGGAACGGCAAATGCCGACCCCGATGCGATCGCTGATACGCCGCGGCATGGTGCTCGCCGGACTTTCCCAGTCGTTTTGGTGGACCGCCGTGCTCATCGGCTTCATCACTAATGAAGCGCGGCAGTGACCGGCGCTGGCGTCTGCGTATGCCGGCATTAGCGTGTATCGAGTGGGCGACCAGACCTTCGCTGCTACCAACCTCACACTTGATCAGTTCCTGACGGCGATACGATCAGCCGCTGCCCGGCTCCATGATCATGCTGAGCGAGCAGGGCAAGATGCTGCAGTTCCGAGCTGCCCGGACTGGAACGTTGCGGCCCTGGTTACTCATCAAGGCATGGTGCATCGCTGGGCGGCTGCCAACGTACGTGGAGAATCCGCGCATCGTACGGAGGACTCGGAGGCCGCAGCGGCCGCAGCGCCGGATCTGCTCACCTGGTTTGATGAGGGCGCTCAGGAACTGACCGAAGCGTTGATCGAGGCACCTGATGATCTTGATGGGCCTACTGATCTTGAAACAATGGTGTTCTTGCCGAACGCGCCGCCACCGCGGCTGTTCTGGGCGCGACGGCAGGCGCATGAGACCACCATTCACTCCGTCGATGCTCAGGCTGCCGAACTACGGCGGCTGCCGCGGCCAGCGGAGACCATGATCAACGAGGAGCTGGCGGCTGACGGGATTGATGAGCTACTTCGCGGATTTCTGCCCCGGCGTAAATCCAAACTGCGCTCACAATCGTCGTACGTGATCGAGATTCACGCCACCGGTGCCGACCAACGCTGGCAGGTTGCCGTCAGTGATCAACCGCCGCTCAGCGTACGGGGTGCAACCTGGTCACCGGATGCGGTGATCACAGGCAGTGTGCTCGAGCTGTATCTGGGACTGTGGAATCGCACCGAAGACCTCCAGGCCGAGGGACGTGAAGACGTCGTAGAGCAGTGGCGACGCCAGGTGCGGGTGCTCTGGTAGGGCCGCCGGGAAATCACGCAGCCGGCGTGATTGGCTTGCTGCTGGCGCGACCGAAGATCGTCAAAACCCGAGGTCGCGCGATCATGATCGCCGTTGCCAGCAAGACGAGGCCGAGAACCGCCGTGATCGAGGCGAGCAGGTGTTGCGACCAGCTCCACTGGAGTTCGACATCTGCGCCGTTCGGCAGATCGGTGAACGGTGCCACGACAACCCAGCCGACAAAGAGCCAGCCCAAGGCCAAGAACCAGGTCGGCAGGCTGCGCGGGCCAATTCGTCGGCGGTCGACGAGGCTCATCGCAAGCGGGACCACCCAGACGAAGTGATGCAACCAGGACACTGGCGAGGCCAACAGCCCAGCGACGCCGCAGAGGTTGACCGCCAGCCGCACGTCGCCCAGCCGGTGCCAGAGCATTGCTGCCCACACCCCGGCCACCGCAACTACGGCCGACAACACAAGCCCGGCGATCGCCGGCGCGCTTCCAAGACCGAAGATGCGCACAATATCGGCCATCACCGACTGATTCGTGTAGTAGATGATGCTGTGCCCGAGGCCGGTGTCGCCGTGGGCCAATCTGGTCCAAAATTCATATGACGCCGCCGGCACGACGGCCGCGCTGAGCAGCGTGACAGCAATGCCCGTGATTACTGCGACCCAGAACGCGCGGTACTTCCGAACTGCGAGCAGATACACGACGAAGATCGCGGGGGTGAGTTTGATGGCGGTGGCAATGGCCGTCAATACGCCTTCTGGCAGCAGGCGTCGGGAAAACACGCGCGGTCCCGGGACAAGGTCTAAAACGATGAGAGCGACCAGGAAGATGCCCAGCTGACCGAAGGCGAGTGTCTGCACGATCGGCTCGACGACGTAGACCGCCACTGCACTGGCGACGCTAAGCAGCCAGCTCTGGAGTCCGAAACGATGCAAGATCGCGACAAGCGCCAGCGCGCCGGCTGCTGTCCATCCAAGCTGCACCACGGTTGTCGGTAGCAGCGCAAGTGGCACCGCCAAGACAGCCGCGAACGGCGGGTACAGGAACTGCAGGGGACCCGGCAGATCGTAGAAGTTGCCACCCGCAAGCAGAACTGACCCGGCATGGCGGTAAACCTCGAGGTCGACCATGATCGGCCGCCACGGGATGAAGCTGCCACCGCCGAACGTCGTGGCACCGACGTAGAGAGAAACCAGCACCGGCAAGACACAAATACCGACTCCACGGGCTAGCCGGACCCAGAACTTCCGCTTAGCCGCAGGGACATACGTCTCGATCGGGCCAGCCAAGGACGCCGAGGCACGCGTCGATGTGCTCGACATCTACAGCCTCGAGCGCGGGCTGTTACTTGCCGCAGGTGAGCCGGTGACCGATTCAGTCGGTTCGCCGCCGCCACTTTGACTGCCCGATGGCCCGGGAGATCCAGATGTCGGCGATCCCGAGGGTGCGGGCGACTGGGGAGAGCCGGACTGCGGGGAACCCGACTGTGGCGATCCTGACTGCGGTGGTCCTGACTGGGCGGAACTGCCCGTCGGCGGCGGCGGTGATTGCGGGGGTTGATTGCGGAAAATCAAGATCGCGATCAGCACTGCGAGCGCGGCCAGCAGCACCATAAGCAGCCACGAAACCAAGATCGTCCGCCAGCCGGCTCTGTCGAAGCGGCCGGGCCAGGGCAGCGGCCAAAGTCGGGCTAAACCGGGGCGTACCCGATCTATCCAGTACTGCTGGTATTCAGGACCGGATGGCACTCCTTGCGGCGCCAGCGTCGCGATCTGCACCGCGTCAAGGATCTGGTTAGCCCGCTCTGCGGAAGCCGGGGAGCCGTCATAGACCAGCGCCGCCCACGGTGCTACCAATCGATCGTCGGGGGCGACAGGATCGTCGTCTCCCTTCTGGAACTTTCGAGCAAGCCGCCCGGCGTCTTGTCCATGGCCACCACGCGCCAGCACGATGTCAATGTGCAGGGCGTTGATCTCTCCCGCGAAGCGGGAACGGGCCGCCGCGTCCGCCGCCGCGCCCTCGGACAACAAGATCACCATTGCGGGCGTCCTGGCAGCGTCGTGAGCGGTGAAGGCGATACCTGCTGGCGTTGCACTGAGCCGGGCGTCGAGCCAGAAGTCGCCAACCTTCGGTGGATCCTCCGGCAGGAGCGGCGTCACTGGCACGTATGCCGGATCCGGTGTTTGGGCCGGTGGCTCGGTGGTCGACATCATTCTCCATCTCACAGCCTTCCGTGTGGGGGAGGGCTGACCACAGCGTCGTGCGGGGCACGGAGAGTCTATTCGGCTCTGATAGGGGTATGCCCTGAGCTCGTCGCGGGCCTTTTCCTTGACGCTGGATGGCCCGTTTCGCAGCACAGACGTCAATACGACCGTTCCGCCGGCGCTGCGAGGGATCGCTTCGCATCACAGGCGCCAAAACGCCCAGGGCCAATAGGCCGGTTCAGTTGCGGGCTGAGACATATCGAGCTCACAGGTTCTTCATATCTCTGTCACAGCGGGGTGTTTGTCCAGGCTCATAGCCTGGAGTCCGGCGTCTGCGAGAATGGCTTGGTGTCCGGCGAAGGTGGGGACGATCGGGCATCGTGCTTCAGCGCAGACGCTTATTAACGACTAACAGGAGAGCGCGTGAGTAGTCCGTCGTTCGGCCAGCCTGTCGAAGAGCGCGCTGCCGCTCGGACTTCTGGCCAGCCCGGAAACCAGGCTGCCTCGCAGCTACTCGGCGACGCCATAGCTCAGGTCCAGCGAGTCATCGTCGGGCAGGAACACATGGTCGAGCAGCTCATGGTGGCACTGCTCGCCCAAGGGCACTGCCTGTTGGAGGGTGTGCCAGGCGTCGCGAAGACGCTCGCGGTACGCAGCTTCGCGACCGTCGTCGGCGGTGAGTTCGCCCGGATCCAGTTCACGCCTGACCTGGTTCCCTCAGACATTGTTGGTACCCGCATCTACCGGGCAAGCGAGGAGACCTTCGACGTCGAGCTCGGCCCGATCTTTGTGAACTTCCTGCTCGCGGATGAGATCAACCGTGCGCCGGCGAAGGTGCAGGCCGCGATGCTGGAGGCCATGGCTGAGCGGCAGGTCTCCATTGGCGGCACCACATATCCCGTGCCTCAGCCCTTCATCGTGATCGCGACTCAGAACCCTATTGAGTCGGAGGGCGTCTATCCGCTGCCTGAGGCACAGCGTGACCGTTTTCTGCTCAAGGTCGACGTCCCGTATCCAGCCGGTAATGAAGAGTTCGAGATTCTCCGCCGGATGAGTGTCGATCCTCCATCCTCACAACCTGTGTTGAACCCGCAGATGATCCTCCAGCTACAGCGTCAGGCCGAGGAGGTCTTCGTCCACAATCTCGTCGCCGAGTACATCGTGCGGCTCGTTCTAGCGACGCGTACGCCGGCTGAATTCAGCCTGCCGGATCTCACTTCAGTGATCCAGATCGGTTGTAGCCCTCGTGCCACGCTTGGCCTGGTGGCTTCGGCCCGTGCGCTGGCGCTTATCCATGGTCGCGATTATGTGTTGCCGACCGACGTGCAGGCGGTGGCCAAGGATGTGATGGCACACCGCATAGTGCTCGGCTTTGATGCTGTGGCCGACAACATCGCGCCGGCCCAGGTCATCGAGCGGATTGTGGCCATGGTGCCGCCGCCGACGCCAGTCTGGAACCAACAGGCCGGATCCAACCATCAGAATCAAGCCGGCCGCGCAGTGCCCTCGGCTAACTCCTACGCGCCGCCACCGACGCCGTACCAGCAGTCCGTCTCGAACAGGCCTAACCGGCCAGATTTTAGCTAGAGGCCCACGTGTCGTACCCGCCGCCAGGCGGTCAGCCTTTCGGTTCACCCAGCGTTCCGCCGCCCCCCAGTTATCCCCCCGCCAGCGGTGTTCCCACGCAGTTTGCTGCCCCCGGGGAGAGCACCGGCGCGGTTGCGTCGGTGCTCGGCGAGCCAACCCGTGCCACTATTCCGCTGAGCAAATTGGCGCCTGAGGCTGCGCTGCGCCGGTTGGAGCTCACCATCGTGCGTCGTCTCGAGGGGTTTCTGCATGGTGATCACCTCGGCCTGTTACCGGGACCTGGCTCGGACATGAGCGACGCCCGAATCTACGTCCCCGGCGAGGACGATGTGCGCAGGATTGACTGGGCAGTGACTGCGCGCACCACCGTGCCCTACGTTCGCGACACCATCGCTGATCGCGAGCTGGAAGTGTGGGCCCTGCTCGATGTCACTCCGTCGATGAACTGGGGCACCGAAGGTGTCACCAAGAGGGACCTCGGCATCGCCGCAGTAGCGACTATCGGCTTTCTGAGTCAGAAGATGGGCGATCGATTCGGTGGCTTCATTCTGCGTCCTGAAAACCTGCACCGACTGCCTGCCCGATCTGGGCGCTCCGCCCTTTACGGCCTGCTGCGCAAGATGCTGACTCAGCCGTTCGTTCCCGACCACGCCACGGGTCCAATGACGCTTGCGGCAAGTGTCGAGAAGCTCTCGCGACTGCAGCGGCGTCGCGGGCTGCGCGTCGTAGTGTCGGACTTTCTTACCCCTGGTGATCATGAGCTCGACCCCAATGTGGCGCCTGACTGGGAACGTTCCATGCGGCGGTTGGGCGTACGGAACCAGGTGCTGGCGGTCGAGGTGGTCGATCGGAGGGAGATCGAGTTTCCCAACGTCGGCGACATGTTGATCCGCGATCCCGAGACAGACTTCGAGCGCTACGTCAACACCGGCGACCCAGATGCGCGAGCCAGAATGGATGCGGCCAGCGCGGCGCAGCGGGAACGAATCCGGATCTCACTTCGTCGTGCAGGTGTCGGGCACATTCAGTTGCGGACCGATCGGGATTGGGTGCAAGACATCGCCCGATTTGTGTTGGCATACCGTCGCGTGGCGAGCATGCTGCACGCCCCGCCTCAGGGAGTGACGAAATGAGTTGTGCGCTGCTCCCGCAGCAGGTGATTGCGCAACTTGCATTTCTGGCACCGAATCGGCTGCTGATCTTGCTCATCATTCCGCTGCTGATCCTGGCCTACATCTTTGCCAGTCTGCGTAAGAACCGCCGCGGCATGCGGTTCACCAACACCTCGATGCTCGATGTCGTCGTGCCCAAGCAGTCCCAGTGGCGACGTCATCTTGCTGTAGCGCTTTCACTGTTGAGTCTGATCACTCTTACCGCGGCCTTCGCGCGACCGAAGACCCAAGTCGATGTGCCACGCGAGCGCGCCACCGTCGTCATGGTGCTTGACGCCTCGCTGTCGATGCAGGCGACCGATGTGAAACCGACCCGCCTCGATGCTGCCAAGCAGGCGGCAATCGACTTCGTCAACAAGTTGCCGGAGAAGTACAACGTTTCGGTTGTCTCGATGGCGGGATCCTGTGCGATCTTGGTGCCGCCAACCACCGCTCACCACACCGTCGAGAACGCGATCAAGAGCATCCAGCTCCAGGATTCCACGGCGATCGGCGAGGGGATTACGACGGCCCTTCGCGCGTTGCAGCAGGCTCCGAAGGATCCGGACAATCCGAATTCCATTGCGCCCGGCGCCATTGTGATGCTCAGCGACGGCTTCAATACAACCGGGCGTGCGCCTCAGCAGGCGGCCGCAGAGGCTAGGACCGCCAAGGTGCCGATCTACACCATCGCGTACGGCACAGAAAACGGCTATGTCGATCTTGAGGGCAAGCGTGAGCCGGTACCAGTCGACCATGAAGAGATGCAGCGGATCGCGGCGGCAACAAACGGTGAGTATTTCGCCGCGGCCACCGCTGATCAGCTGAAGAAGGTGTACGAGAACATCGGATCCGATGTCGGCTATGAGAAGGCCGACCGCGAGGTGACCGCTCGCTTCGCCGGCTACGGGCTAGCTCTCGCCGTGCTCGCGGCGCTTGGGGCCATCTCGCTCGGAGCAAAATGGCCGTAATGGTTACATCCCGTCTGCGCTTCCCGAAAGTGGTCGGAAACGACAACAAATCCGGCCGGATCGGTCTCCTTTCTGACCACTTTTGGTTGCAAGGAAGGCACGGATGATCCCGCTGCTGTCCTTCCTGGCTCCGCAGCGGCTCTGGTTGCTCTTACTCATCCCGCTGCTGGTCGCTCTTTACCTGTGGATGGTGCAGCGAAAGCGGAACCGCAGCAAGCAAATGGGCAAGACGATGTTCGACCTGGTGATCCCGCGGGATCGTACCTGGCTACGGCATCTGGCGGTCGGTCTGTCGATCCTCAGCCTGCTCACTCTGACTTTGGCGTTCGCGAAGCCAAAAGATCAGGTCTCGGTGCCGCGGGAACGGGCAACGATTGTGGTGACCATCGACGTGTCCTTGTCGATGGAGGCCAAGGATGTGGATCCCAACCGGCTCGACGCGGCAAAAGCTGCCGCCGAGCAGTTTGTGACCTCGCTGCCGCCGAAGTTCAATGTTGCGCTCGTGACCTTCGCCGGCACCGCGACCACGCTGGTGCCACCAACGCTCGACCGGGGCTCAGTTACCGCGGCTATCCGATCCTTACGCCCACAGGCTTCCACCGCCATTGGTGAGGGCATTTACACCTCACTTGCCGCACTGGCTCAGGTACCGCCTGACCCGGACAATCCCAAAGCCGTCGCGCCGGCTCGCATCGTCCTGCTCAGCGACGGCAAGACGCAGGTCGGCCGGCCATCTGATCAAGCCGCAATGGCAGCAAGAGCCCAATCCGTGCCGATCTACACCATTGCCTATGGAACTCCGGACGGCTACATCGACATCGGAGGCAGGCGAGAGCCGGTCCCCGTGGATCGGGCCGAGCTGGCACGCGTGTCCAAGATCAGCGGCGGCGAGGCGTACACGGCATCGTCGGCGGGAGAGCTCAAAGAGGTCTACCGAGATATCGGAAGCTCGGTTGGCAAGGAGAAGGTTGACCGCGAGGTCACCTCTCGTTATGCCGGCTTCGGATTGGGCTTCGCGATCCTCGCTGCGCTCGGCATGATCTCCCTCGGCGCCCGCTGGCCGTAAAGCGCAGGTCAAAGGGATCGTCCCACTTGTACGAGTCGTGGACCTCCTACAACTCTCCCGACAGGGCCAAGGCGAGACTAAGGTGCAGGCATGGGGAGCGTGGCGGAAAACCTGGCCGCGGTGGAGGCTCGTATCAAGTCGGCGTGCACTCGAGTAGGGCGCGATCCGAGCGAGGTGCGCCTACTACCGGTCAGCAAGGGCCAGGGAATGGAGCTGATGGCCGAGGCCTACGAGGCCGGTGTTCGGCTACTCGGGGAGAACCGAGTTCAAGAGGCGGCAGAGAAGGCGAGGTACTTCGCCGATCATCCCGATCTCAAGTGGGCGATCATTGGCCATCTGCAGACCAATAAGGCCAGGCAGGTGGCAGCTATCGCGTCGGAGTTCCATGCGTTGAGCAGTGTCAGGGTGGCTGCGGCGCTTGACCAGGCGTTGGATGATCAAGGCCGCAGCCTTGACGTCTTTCTGCAGGTCAACTCATCCGGTGAACCACAGAAGTTTGGTCTGCCACCCGATGAGGTGGAACCGTTTGCGATCGCACTGAAGGCATTTACGACGTTGCGCGTTCGTGGTCTGATGACCTTGGCTGTGTTGTCAGATGACGAGCGAGAGATTCGGGCCTGCTTCGAACGCATGCGTGATCTGCAACGACGGCTTCAAAGTCGCGGCGATTGCGCGGGCACCTACGATGAGCTCTCCATGGGCATGTCGGGTGATCTCGAGCTGGCAATCGAGTACGGGGCGACGACCGTACGGGTGGGCCAGGCGATCTTCGGGCCGCGGCTGTCGCCTGACACAGAGTGGGTGCAAACCTAGGCTCTGCTTATGCAGAGATCGGCGGCCGTGGTCGGCAGCGCTGTCTTCTTTGTGCTCGCCCCTGGCGTGGTGGCTGGGTTGGTGCCGTGGCTGATCAGCGGCTGGCAGCTGCGCGGGCCGATGTCGCCGTTTGTGATCACTCGAATGGTGGCAGGCGGTGTGCTGCTTGTGGCCGGTGTCGTGGTCTTAGTCCGCGCATTCGCCCGTTTCGCGACAGAAGGCCGGGGTACGCCGGCGCCGGTCGCTCCCACCGAACATCTCGTCATCGGCGGTGACTACCGCTTTGTTCGTAACCCCATGTATTTGGCCGTGGTTGCGTCGGTGCTCGGACAGGCGATGATCTTCGGTTCCCTTGGCTTGCTGCTGTACGCCGCTGCGGTGTGGGCGATGACGGCTGCCTTCGTCCGCTGGTATGAGGAGCCGGTGCTGCAAGAGCGCTACGGAGATGAATATGAACGCTATCGCCATGCGGTGCGAGCCTGGCTACCGCGGCTCCGCCCATGGCGACCTGATCTTGATCAGGTAGCAAAGTGAGCTGATTAAGTATCCAGGTTCTCAATAGGAATCGGTGGAACCTGATCCGCTGGTTCGAACCCGAAGATCCTGCCTAAGAAGTAGATCTGCGCCTCGGTTGCTGCCTTGATCGTCTCCGCCCTCCGAAAACCGTGGCCCTCACCCTCAAACATGATCAAGGCAGCCGGCAGGTGTCTGCGGCGCGCTGCGTCGGCGAGCATCTGGGCTTGCTGTGGGGGTACCACCGTATCTTCGGTGCCTTGCAGCAGCAGGATCGGCGCTGAGAGCCGATTTAGATGGTTGATGGGTGAGCGTTCGACGTAGACAGAGCGGTCTTGTGGATACGGTCCAATCAGGCTGTCGAGGTAGCGCGACTCAAACTTGTGGGTGTCTTTGGCCAGCGCTGCTAGGTCAGCGATGCCGTATTGGCTGATTCCGGCGTCGAAGACATCTGAGGTGGTGAGCGCGGCCAACGCCGTAAACCCGCCGGCGCTCCCACCTCGGATGGCCAGCCGAGCTGGGTCGGCGAGCCGCTGCGTTCCCATCGCTGCCGCGCCCCGAACGCAATCCTGCACATCGACGACGCCCCAGCGGCCCTTCAGCCGGTCTCGGTACTCCCTGCCGAAACCGGCGCTGCCGCTGTAGTTGACGTCCAGAATCGCGAAGCCACGAGAGGTCCAGAACTGGTAGCCGAGCCTGAAATCAGGCGCCGAGAAACCGGTGGGGCCACCATGAGACAGCGTGATCATCGGTGGCAAGGTGTCGGCTGGTGCTTGGAAGTTCGCATTCACTGGCGGATAGAAGTAGCCGTGAACTGTACGGCCCTCAGACGACCAGTTGACCGGTCGAGCGATGGATACCGACTCGGTACCCATGATCATCTCGGTGGATGACCGCACCGTTGTCCATCTGTCGCTGTCTAGGTCCAGGACTGCCAGCGCCGCGGGTCGGTCGGGAAAGCTCAGCATCGCAGCAGCGCTGCGGCCGCCAACGTCAAGCGAGGTCGCGGCGATACCGGGAGCAGCTGCCGGCCGAAGCGTGCCGTCGGAGATCCGCAAGATCTCGATGCTCTGATCGCCACTGCGGTTCAGTGTGCACAGCAGGTGATCACTATCGATGATCGCGTACGGTCGCTGGCCGAGCGTCCACTGCGCCGCACAGAACTCGGCCTCTGTTTCACAGAGTGCTTGCACCCGGCCGTCGCTCCACAGGTAGAGATTCCACCAGTTCGTACGATCGGAAACGAAGATCAATTTCTCATCGAGCCAGCGAGGTTGCACGGCCGACTCATGAGGGCCGCCGGCAACAGCCTGACTGTCAGTGATCACCGCACCGCTCAGGAATCCGGTCATGATTGCGGTGGAGTCCCACGGCAT
Source organism: Propionibacteriaceae bacterium (assembly GCA_036566085.1). Taxonomy (GTDB): domain Bacteria; phylum Actinomycetota; class Actinomycetes; order Propionibacteriales; family Propionibacteriaceae; genus Microlunatus. The sequence goes on along the minus strand of DATCXA010000110.1, from coordinate 3,613 downwards.
GTCGGGGTGATGCCATTCGACCCACGCCAAGCGCCCGCTGGCCGAAAGCTCAGGTGTTGAGTAGAAATCGGCACCGCTGCACAGCACGGTGCCGCCGTCCGGGTTCGGGCCATCAAGATCAAGAGCAACGATGGTGTTGATCGGCTCGCCAGCGCCGGAGTGATCTTCGCGTACGGCAAGCACGAGGCCGCGGTTGGGATGGACTCGAATATCCCCGAATCGGAAGGCGCTCTCAGGGGTGATCGGCCTTGGCCCACCGTCGGTTCGGACGGTGTAGAGGCGGCCATCGGTGAACTCTGAGTACACGACAGTGCCGGAGGAGGCGTGGTATTCGCCGCCGCCGTACTCGTGCACCCGATCGCGGACGTACGCGGGTGGGGGAGTCACCTCGACCGGTTCACCACCCGAAAGCAGCCGCCGCCACAAGCTGGACCGACCTCGTTCATCAGCTCGGGACTCCACCCAGTACAGATAATCTCCGTCGATCTGTACGGCCGAGAGTCCCACCGAAGAAGCGATCAAATGCTCAACAGAGATTGGGGACATCCAGGACCCGTAAGGCGCAATCCGCACATGGTCAATTTATGGGCCGCAAGCGTCAGCGACGAGCAAAAACAGGTGCGTCGGACGTATCTCTTGGTACAGGTGTGGCCGATGGTGCAAGATAGGGAGCACAAACGGATCCCCCAGCGAAACCCAGCCTGAGGATGCAGGGGAAGGCAGCCCTCAGGTTGTCTTTGGTCTCGCACTGGAGGATCTGGCATGAGCACTACCCGTGGAGTCTTGTACATCCACTCCGCGCCGTCAGCGCTGTGCCCGCACATCGAGTGGGCGGTGGGCGGCGTCTTTGGTATGCCCATACGGGTTGACTGGATTCCTCAGCCGATTGAACGTGCCTGCTATCGAACCGAATACTCCTGGACCGGGCCTACCGGTACCGGCGCGCGACTGGCGAGTGCGCTCAAGGGCTGGCAGCGAGTGCGCTTCGAGGTAACCGAGGAGGCCACATCACATACCGAGGCTGAGCGCTACTCCTACACCCCGACGCTGGGCATCTTCCACGCCACTACCGGAATGCACGGCGACATCATGATCCCCGAAGATCGAATCAAGCATGCGATAGCGATGTCAGCTGTGAGTGGCAAAGACTTGGTCGATGTTCTCTACGGCTTGCTCGGCCGCGCCTGGGACGACGAGCTTGAACCCTTCCGATCCGCAGGCGATGGTGCACCGGTGCGCTGGCTGCACGAGGTCGTCTAACTCACCAGCTACGCCGACTTGTCAGAATTTGAGCACCATATTTGGCGCTGAAACTCTGACAAGTCGGCGTAGCTGACACGCCTAAAGGGGGATGTTGGTGTGGGCGCCGCGCTGGCCGATATCGGCGTCCCGAATCGCGGCGGCCAGCGCCGACCGGGTTGCGTCGGGGGCAACGATCTCGTCGACGACTCCGATCTCGACCGCTTTTTCTACGCCACCAGCGATGCGCTCATGTTCGGCGGCCAGCTCGGCCTCGAGCTGGGGGCGTACATCATCGGCGACCTCGGCCAGCTTGCGCCGGTGCAAGATCCGTACGGCCGCAATTGGTCCCATCACTGCGACCTCAGCACCTGGCCACGCAAAGACCCGGGTGGCTCCGAGCGAGCGAGCATTCATGGCGATGTACGCGCCGCCGTACGCCTTGCGAGTCACCAAGGTGACCCGCGGCACCACCGCTTCGCCGAAAGCATGCAGCAGCTTGGCTCCCCGGCGTACCACGCCGTCCCATTCCTGCCCGACACCGGGTAGATAGCCGGGTACGTCGACGACAACGACCAGCGGCACCCCGAACGTGTCGCACATCCGGACGAATCTGGCAGCCTTCTCTGCGCTGAGGGCGTCCAAGCAGCCTCCGAGACGCAGCGGGTTGTTGGCGATCACTCCAACGGTGCGGCCGCCCAGCCGCCCCAGCGCGATGGTGATGTTCGGAGCCCACCGGGCGTGCAGCTCCACTGTGGAGCCCTCGTCCAGCAGGCCAGCGATCAGTGGATGAACGTCGTAGGCACGCTTCGGCGACTCGGGGAGTAATGCGGCAAGATCGACATCATTGACGTTCATTGCAGTCCGGCCCTGGCTCGCGAACAGCGTGACAAGTGCCCGGCCTTGCTCGATCGCATGCCCTTCGTCGTCGGCCACCACATGCACGACACCTGATCGACGACCGTGCGTGTCTGGCCCACCGAGCCGCAGCATGTCGACGTCCTCGCCGGTTACCGAACGCACAACGTCGGGACCAGTGACGAAGATCCGACCCTCTGGAGCCAAGATCACGACGTCAGTCAGCGCCGGCCCGTACGCCGCACCACCAGCCGCAAAGCCCAGCACGACGGAGATCTGCGGGATCTTGCCAGAGGCTTGGGTCATCGCGTGGAAGATCCGACCGACGCCATGCAGAGAGAGCACACCTTCGGCAAGGCGAGCGCCACCGGAGTGCCAGATGCCCAGGATCGGTACCCCGTCATGTATGGCACGCTCGTAAGCCCGCACCACGACGTCGCAGCCTTCGATCCCCATCGCTCCGCCCATTACTGTCGGGTCTGAGCAGAACGCGACGACGCGGCAACCGTTGATGGTCCCGGTCGCCGCCAGCATTCCGGAATCGTCATCAGGAGTGATCAACTCCACAGAACCGGGATCAAGCAGCGCCTGCAGCCGAAAGTTCGGATTGCGCGGATCTTGATCACGTGAAACTTTGGTCTTTTTGGGGACTTCAGAGGCAACCGCAGCGCTAGCGCGGTGCCGGGGCGACGCAGTGGTTGGGGCGGTGCCCCGCGCGGTCGTCATCGTCATCTCAGGCCTCCTCCTGTTGCATAAGCGTTCGTGAAGGCGACGGCGACGTTGTGACCACCGAAGCCAAACGAGTTATTGATCGCCGCCAGATCACCGCTGGGCAGGTCCCGCACCTTCGTGGCGATGTCGATACCAAGATCAGGTTCGGGATTGTCGAGGTTGATGGTGGGCGGAATCTTGCGGTAATAGATCGCCAACAGGGTGGCTAGTGACTCCAGCGCGCCGGCTCCGCCGAGCAAGTGACCTGTCATCGATTTGGTTGCCGTGACGATCGCCTCGGTGTCCTCCCCCAGAGACTGCCGAATTGAGCCCGCCTCGGTGATGTCTCCCTGGGGCGTGGACGTGGCGTGCGCATTGATGTGCACGATGTCGCCTGGGGTCAAGTCGGCCTCACGGAGGGCTTTGGTCATAGCCAAGGCCTGACTCGCGCCCGTGGGATCGGGCTGAACCATGTCGTGGGCATCTGCGGTAATGCCGGCGCCGGCGAGTTCGCCATAGATGCGGGCGCCGCGTGCCTGCGCATGCTCGAGGGTCTCGATAACCAACATTGCTGCACCCTCACCGAGCACAAAGCCGTCTCGGTCGACATCCCAGGGCCGCGATGCGCGTTCCGGTTCGTCATTGCGGCGGCTCAAGGCCTGCATTTGGGCGAAGCTGGCGATCGGTAGCGGATGGATGACGCCCTCGGTACCCCCGACGACGGCAACATCGGCGCGACCCAGTCGCAACATGTCAAGTCCGAGCGAGATCGACTCGTTGCTCGAGGCGCAGGCTGACACAGGCG
>DATCXA010000465.1:0-6457 GCA_036566085.1 Propionibacteriaceae bacterium | reverse complement strand
TGCTCGTCGAACTTATCCCCGCGATCACCGAAGTCGACGGCTGAGTACAGATTAACAAGAGGCAATCCCGTAATCACGCCGCTCGACGAGTGAGCCTGATGATCGGCAATTCCCGGTCGGTCTTCTTCAAGTAGTTCGCGTAGCTCGGCGCGTGCTCCAGCACGGTCCGCCACGCCACCGCCCTCTCATCGCCGTGCAACTGCTGCGCCGCAACGGCGGTCGTGTTGCCACTATACGAAATAGTCACCTGGTTGGGATGGGCAGCAATGTTGTAGTACCACGCGGGGTTCTCCCTCGCCCCTGCGGCCGAAGCCACCACAAGCCATGAACCGTCTGGTCCAGGAAACCAAGCCAGCGGCGTCTCCCGCAGCACGCCCGTTTTCTTCCCCACCGCAGTCAGCACAAGGACGTCCATGCCACGGATGCGCCCGCCCCTGTCCTTGATGCGCTTTACTGCCTGCCGATTGAACCAGCGCATCAACCATCCACGCGGCTGCCGGCCGCCAAAGGTTCCGTTACGCGACTGAAAGCTCACCGCGGCTCCTTCGCGGGATAGACTCCGCTGCTCGCTGGTCGCCTCAGATCCAGCTCCTCGACATCCGCCAAAGAGAGCGTGCCGGCAGAGCGCGCTACCTGGTGCGCGTCACCGCGAGCACGTTGCCGGCGGGATCCTTGAACCAGGCCAGCGCTGGCTGGCCGTTCTCGTCCTTCATGATGCCCTTGGCATCGTTGGTCATGTCCGGTAGCTCGTCGTCCGCGTAAATCTTGGTTCTGACGCCACGAGCATTGAGTTCGTCGACCGCCTTCTCCACATCCTCCACCACAAAGTTGAGCACCGTAAACGTGGCCGGTTCATGATTCGACTTGGGATAGATCAGGAGGTTGCTCCCGTTGCCCAGGTGCACGTCGATTGCGCCCAGCTCGTTTTCGGCGAGGCTGAGTCCAAGGGTCTCGCCGTAGAACTGCTTCGCCGCCTCAAGGTCATCGACTGAAAATGAGGACACTGTTTCCGTGGTCGTGAACATCGCCATCTCCATTGCGTTGTCGGGTTATGGCGCCCACGATGACACTCACGGGGTCGCCTGTCTAGGGTCCTGGGAGCTTGGAGGTGCACGAAGGCGACAGGTCGGAGTCGTCTCTATTCGGCGACTTACGGACCCTTCCCGCCCGTGACGGGAAGGACCGCTCCGGACACATAGGACGCATCCGACGAGGCAAGGTAAACATACGCGGGGGCGAGTTCCGCTGGCTGCCCTGCCCGGCCGAGTGGGGTGTCCTGGCCGAAGCTTGGAAGCTTGCTCGGCCACGAGGTCGCGGGAATCAACGGTGTCCAGATCGGGCCGGGAGCAACCGCGTTCACCCGAATCCCGCGTTGGCCCACCTGTTGCGCCAGTGCCTTAGTGAAGGCGACCAGAGCCGCCTTCGTCATGGCGTAGTCGATGAGGTTCGGTGACGGATTGAACGCCTGGATGGAGGACGTGGTGATGATGGAAGCTCCCGCCTGCAGGTGGGGCAACGCCTCGCTGGCAATCCACAGCGTGGAGTACAGGTTAGTTTCCATGACCCGCGTGAACTCGTCAGTCGTGAGGTTCTCCAGCCCATCCCGGTTCTGCTGGTACGCCGTGTTGAGTACAAGGATGTCAAGCCCGCCGAGTTCCGCGATGACCGTGCTGGGAAGGCTGCGACTGAAAGACTCATCGCGGAGGTCGCCCGGTAGCAGAAGCATCTTCCGACCGGCCTGCTGAACGAGCTCCTGAGTTGCCTCTGCATCGACCTGCTCTTCCGGCAAGTACGTGATGGCAACATCGGCGCCCTCGCGCGCGTAGGCGATGGCAACCGCGCGCCCTATTCCCGAGTCCCCGCCGGTGATAAGCGCCACGCGCCCCTGCAGGCGATTCGATCCGACGTAGGTCGTCTCCCCATGATCGGGATGTGGAATCATGGGGCCGGTAAGGCCGGGTTGGTCCTGCTCCTGTTCCGGAAATCCACCGGTCCGATACCGTGTCATCGGATCCTCGCTCCCCTGAGCACTCGACCCGGCAGGCCTCCCCGTCCCGTTGCCTTGGCTGTCCGAATTCATAGTTCGGGAGCATAGGCTCCTATCGGCTCCTTGGGAACGGCGATGATCCAATCAACGCGCAGACATCCCGAGCCCCGTACTTTCGGGACATGCCTGCCATCGTCGCCCTGGCGCGATCGTTGCGTGAGCGTATCTTGATGCTTTGTAGTCGCCCCGGTATGGCAACTGGTGCCATACACGTTGCTCCACGGCATGGAGGACTTGGCAATGGCTGTGTTCACCGAAGTCGCCTCTCCCCCAAGGGCGCCAGCGGGCGAGCGCATCATCAACCGCACGAAGTTCAGGAAGCGCGAAGCTCTCGCTGGCTACCTCTTCATTTCGCCGTGGATCATTGGGTTCCTGGTCTTCACGCTGGGCGCCATGCTTTACAGCCTCGTGCTCTCGTTCACGGACTACGACCTCGCTACCAATACTGCCAACCCGGTCGGCTTCGCCAACTTCACCCAGTTGGTCGAAGATCCCAAGGTGATGCTGTCACTGGGCAACACGCTCTTCTACGCGATCATGGCGGTCCCGCTTGAGATCATCTTCGCCCTCTTCCTCGCCTCCCTGCTGGACAAAGCGACTCGGGGCGCCGGGCTGTTCCGTGTCGTCTACTACCTACCGAAGATGACCCCGTCGGTGGCGACGGCAACCATCTTCCTGCTGCTCCTCAACGGCAACCAAGGTGCGATCAACAAATTCCTGGGAATCTTTGGGATCGAAGGACCGCAGTGGCTGGTCGACCCGAACTGGGTCAAACCGTCCATCGTGCTCATGGCGATGTGGACTGTCAGCGGCACGATGCTGATCTTCCTCGCAGCGCTCAAGAACGTCCCCACCGACCTGTACGAGGCGGCCTCAATCGACGGAGCCGGCAGCATCCGCAAGTTCTTCAGAATCACGCTGCCGATGATTTCCAACGCGATGTTTTTCTGCGTGATCGTGCTCACCATTGCGGCGCTGCAGGTGTTCGATCAGGCCTATCTGCTCTACTTCCGAGACACCGCCCAGGCGTCGCCGGATGCCGCCCTCTTCATTGGCGTCTACCTGTTCCAGCAGGCGTTCCAGCAATTCAACATGGGCTTCGCCGCCGCTATCGCCTGGCTGCTGTTCGTCATCATCATGGTTGTCACTGTCATCCAGGTGAAGTTCGGCAACAAGTTCGTTTACTACGAGGGGGACTGAGTCGATGACCACCATCAATGCCGCCCCGCAAGTTTCCGTCGCGTCGAGCGCCGCTGTCGAATCGCCCACCTCCGCGAATCCGCGTCGCTGGTACAAACCACGCACGATCACCGGGAGGGTCATTCTCTGGGTCGTGCTCGTCGCCTTCGCGCTGGCGTTCCTGTATCCGTTCGTCTGGCTGCTCGCCGCCACGTTCAAGCCGCGGGCCGACGTGTTGGACAACCGGCTCATCCCTGAGCACTTCACCTGGGACAACTACGGCGAAGTGTGGCAGAAGCTGCCCCTTCTCAACTGGTTGTGGAACAGCATCTACATCGCCCTGCTCGCCGCCGGGTTGGTCACCATTTCGAGCTCGTTGGTGGCATTCGGCTTCGCATACTTCCGCTTCCCGTTCAGGAACATCCTCTTTGGCCTGGTGCTCGGCACGATGATGCTCCCGGGAGCCGTCACAATGGTGCCGATGTACCTGATCTGGAAAGACATCGGCGTGCTCGGCACCACGATCCCGCTGTGGGGAGCCAACCTGTTCGGCTCCGCGTTTTACATCTTCTTACAGCGGCAGTTCTTCCTGGGGCTGCCGCGGGAGTTGTTCGAGGCGGCGCGCATCGACGGCTGCAGCTACTTCGGGCTGTTCCGGCGCATCGCGGTGCCGCTGTCAATACCGTCTTTCATCATTGTGTTCATCTTCGAGTTCCAGGCCAGTTGGAACAACCTCCAGGCGCCGCTGATTTACCTCAACTTCGGCAGCCCCGACCAGTTCACGGTGCCACTCGGGATTTCCTACGCAATGACCTTATTCAGCCCAACGGCCGGCGGTCAGGGCGACTACCAGTGGGTCGTCACGGCTGCATTGATTGTGACGCTGCCAATGCTCATCATCTTCGCTCTGGGCCAGCGTTACTTCGTCGAGGGGATCGCCACGCAGGGCCGGAAGGGCTGACGCGGCGTTTGAGTAATCGAGCCTAGCCCGGTGATCGAGCTTGTCGAGATCAATTCGACAAACTCAGTCGAGTGCTCGACCACCGGGTGCGCGAACGCGGCCGTCGGTGGATGCGCTACTTCTTCACTGCCTGGTTGTATGCGACCATCGCCGCGGCCTGAGCGTCTCCCAGGGCATCCTTGACCGACTTCTTTCCGGTCATCACCGGAACTATCGCGTTCTGCAGTTCGGTGTTGATCTGCAAGCCGGCAGGCGACGAGCCCAGGGAGGCCGGGTTCGACAGCTCCTCGTAATAGGCATTGATCGCCTCGTCGAAGCCCTTGTTGCCGGTGGGCTTCAAGTACTTGTCCTTGATAATCTTGTCTGCCGTCGACGAGCCGGTGAACAGGCCGGTGAACAGTTTACCCGGCGTCTTCTTGACCGTCTCCAGCCGCGCTTCCGCTGCTGCGATCCAGGCATTGTCCGACGTATCGGCAATGGCCCACTTGCACGCCGCCGCAGGATTCTTGGCCTTCGCCGGAATCACATACGCCGATCCGCCCGCTGCGGCGATCGGCTTGCCATCGGTACCACGCATCGGCACACCGGACAACGACGTGTTGGCTGCGAAGTCGGCGAGCACGTTCGGGTACCACTGCGCATACAGTCCTGCTCCGACCTGATCAGTGGTGAACTGGTTCTTCGCACCAAAGAAGTCCCAGGTCTGGCCGAAGCTGTACGCTTTCTCGTAACCCCCCTGGGCCTCGTACACTTGCTGCAGCCACTCCAATGCCTTGATATTCGCTGGGTCGTCGAGAGCCGGCTTGCCGTTCCGGTCCACTACTTTCCCGCCGAACGCGAGGAACCACATGTTGGCCGAACCGGGAAGCTGGGGGTCGAATCCTAGAGTCGTGGGCTTACCGTCGGCCTCTTTGTACATCTTCTTTGTGGCGGCAAGTATCTTGTCCGGCTTGGACGTGTCCAGATCATCCGCAGTTACTCCTGCGGCATCCATGACCCGTGTATTGAGCAAGATGGCCTGCGGCTGCCAGAACTGCGGGATACCGTAGATATCTCCGCTGTATCTCACGTCGTCAAGTAATGACGAGTAGTAGTGGTCTTGCGGAGTGACCTTCTGCGCCGAATAACACTCGTCGAGCGGGACGATGAGTCCCTTCGATGCGTAGGTGGCGACGTACTGGCGATCCATGAGTACGAGGTCCGGCAGGTTGCCGCTCGCGGCTTGCGCTACGAACTTCTGCGCGTCGAAGTTGCCCTGGTTGATCGTGACCTTCGTGTTGTCCTTCTTCAACTGCGCGCCCGCGTAGTCTGCCCGGGACGTCGCGACCTCGTCGCCGAGGGTGAACCCGCCGGCGACCATCGATCCGGAGATCTTCGCGGTGAAATCCGGTCCCTTGGCTTTCGCCTGGGTGCCAGAACCACCCGAGCATCCCGTTACCAACAACGCCGCAGAGGTTGCCATCGCCACAGCAACGGCGATCTTCCTGGTCTTCATGTCAAGCCCCTTCTTTAACCTGCCAAACGACATCCGGGCGCACACACGAGCACAAAACGCGCGAAAGGAGCCCCCTATGAGGGATCCTTTCGACCGCCACAGTAGTACTCATGCCGCCGCCCACAAGCCCCCCTCTTTGATCGCGTGGAGACAGCCGTCCAGCAAGATGCGGTGCCTCATGTGAAATACTCGCTTCGACGCGGTTCTCGCGAGGCGAAGCACAGTATCGACGCCCGACTCACCGCAATTGACCCCAGTTCGGGGGGGCGCCTTAGGTTATTTCAGGCTGCGCATGAAACGCAGTGTCCCGCTCATGGACATGGTCGGCAAATAGGCGCGGGCCAGCGCCATGCCGATGGTGGGGAGCGTGAACGGATCGGCGTACGCGATGAACAGCGGACGGTACTCGGGCTGGAACTTCTGCTTGAACCGCAGGAGGGAGCGGAATCCGTACACCGGCTCCAGGGAGGCTCCGATGAAGGCGAGCAAGCGAGTCAGAGGATCTTCGCGATCGCTGGAGGACCGGGTTTCCCGGGCCAGTGGCGCGGCGGAGAGGCTCATGAACTCAATCTCGCGGGTTTGCATGTGGATCACGGCGGATGCGATGAGAAACTCCATGACGCCGTTCATGCTGTCGGGGCGGCGGCGCATGAAGTCGAGCATCCACCCGATGATCTCCCCGTCTCGATAGCACGGCATCCAGCTGGTGACGGCTTCGATCCAATCGTCAGGGCCGACCGCGAGCATGATGGACACGTCCGGATCCTTCAGCTCA
>DATCXA010000101.1:0-5027 GCA_036566085.1 Propionibacteriaceae bacterium | reverse complement strand
CTGCCGCACCGGCAATCGCCACACTCGTGTAGTGCGTCAATCGTGATGCCTCGACGACAAGATCAACAAGTGCAACAAGATCATCTGCGGTGGCGACCAGTCCAACCGGAGCGATCCGCATAGCCGCGCCATTGGTAGCTCCAGACCGTCCGAACATATCCATCGGGCCGTCGGCAACCAACGCCGTCACGGATGCACTGGTCGACGGCCCCAACAGGTCCAGTGATCCTCGTTCCCGCGCATGCTCGGCCCAGGCCAACAGCCGGCGGCCGAGGTCTTCGCTGTCGACGTGACCGCCTCCCGACAGCAAGACATCTGCCAGCAACAGTGCCTGCTCGGTGTCGTTGGTTATCGACCCGGCGGGAAGTCCGGCAGCGATTATGTGATCGGAAGACGCTTCGCGGAAACCATCGATTACGCCAAAGTGTGCGGCAATGTCCTCGCGCGACAGCATCTGGGTCGGCATGCCGAGCGCGTCGCCGATCGCAAGACCGTACAAAGCGCCGCGGGCACGCTCGCTGGCCGAGCTCATGTGGCTAGCGAGGCGAGCACTGTGTCCACCTCGGTTACGTCGATCATCGGGCTATAGAGCGCCATAGCGTCAAGGGCGCGCTGGTGATCATTCGGAGTGACGCCGGCGCAAGCGTCGGCAACCACTGTGACGTGAACGCCGGCGTCACATGCCGCAACCGCGGTGGAGAGTACACAACAGTCGGTAGTGACGCCCGCAAGCACAATCTCTTGAGGATGCCCGAGCAAGCGGTTGACCTCGGCATCCCATTTGCCGAACGTGGTCCGATCCACCACCGTCGCCGGGACTGATATGAACTCATCGCTGAGCTCGTACAGCGGCGCGTTCGCTGGGTCGAGAGCAAACGTCCACTTCTCGTAGTAGCTGATCCAGACACCAGTCGGCGGGTCGGGGGGCACGAAGCGCGTGAAACAGATCCGAGACTCAAAGCTGCTTAGCAGGCGCTGAATTCCGGCGGAGGCCGCCGCATAGGCCGGAGTCGTCCATTCACTACCCGGCTCGCCGAAGATCCGCTGCATATCAATGATCATCAGCCATGGATCGGCCACCTTCCTGGCTAGCCGGTGCGTGTTCGAACTCATTCGATGGTTGCCGCCTCCAGGTCGGCAGCAGACAGTGGTTGATCTTCTTCTGCGCGTACGGCGCGGCGACCGAGCACGAGCATGCCGACAAAGCCGATCAGTAGCGCAGCGAGCACCCCTAGATTCGCGTACGCCCAAGAACCTTCGCGACCGCCCAGCCCGAACGGACCCAGCAGGTATCCCTGCCACGCCAACCAGCCCGCGAAGGAATTGGTGACCAGCCCCCAGCCGACGACCGTTCCGATCGCCATGAGCACCAGGGAAAGCGGACGGACACTGCCGTATCGGCCTCGCGGGTTGAGTAGCTCGGAGCTGGCGTATGGCCGCCGGCGCAGCGCAAAGTCGCCGAGGAAGATCCCACACCACGCTGCTATCAGCACGCCTAAGGTGATCAAGAAACCCTGGAACGGGCCGATGAAGTTGTCGGCGATGAAGACCAGATAGATGGAACCGGCGATCATCAAGACGCCGTCGATGGCCGCTGCCATAAAGCGAGGCACCGGCAGACCAGCGCTGAGCAGCGCAAGCCCGGAGGAGTAGATGTCGAGGACGGCACCACCGACCAGGCCGAGCACCGCGACCAATGCAAACGGCACGAGGAACCAGGTGGGCAGCAAGGTGGTCAATGCTCCGATGGGGTCGGTAGCAATGGCCTCGCTCAGCTCTTGCGACGAACCGGCGAGCATGAGCCCAATGATCAATAGCACTACCGGGCCGAGTGAAGCACCGAAGGTGGTCCAGCCAACTACGCCAGCGCTTGAGGCGTGCCGGGGCAAGTAACGCGAATAGTCACCCGCGGCGTTGACCCAGCCGAGCCCGAAGCCGGTCAACATGAAGACAAAGCCACCGATCAGCTGCGGAATCGGCCCTGCGGGTATTGCCGCGAGCGTGTCGAAGTTGATATTGGAGGCTACGAGGATGACGTAGATCACCGTCAGCACTGCGGTGATCACCGTGATCCACATCTGCAACTTCATGATGAACTCAAAACCGAGGATCCCGCCGATCATGACGAGCAAGGCCACCAGCACAAGTGCTGCCACCTTGGTAAAGAAGCCGCTGTGCCAACCCAGCCTGGTGAAGACGGTCGCTGTGGCGAGTACCGCGAGTGAGGCAAGCACCGTTTCCCAGCCGACCAACAGCAGCCAAGAGATCGCAGAGGGGACTCGGTTGCCGTGGACCCCGAACGCGGCGCGGCTCAAGGTCATGGTCGGCGCGTGTCCACGCTTGCCGGAGAGGGAAACGAGGCCGCAGAACAGGAATGAGATAACGATGCCGATTACGCCGACGATGACTGCCTGGGGAAAGGAGATGCCAAAGCCAAGGAGGAATGCGCCGTAGCTGATCCCTAGGACTGAGATGTTGGCAGCGAACCAAGGCCAGAACAGCTCTCGTGGCCTGCCTCGGTGCTCATTGACGCTGATGAAATTGATGCCGTTCTGCTCGACTTCCAGCGCTCGAGGAGCTGGGGCAGGCAGATCGACCGGTGTTTCATCGGCTCTGGTCATGTTGGGACCTTTCAGGAGGAACCTCTGCAACCGATCTTGCCGCATTGGCCGTCAGCGAACGTGACCGCCAGCAGTGGGATGCACTACAAGCTTGGCGCGGTATTCGAGCGCCCGACTTCCGCCCTCGACCACCGTCTGCTGAATCTCTAGGCTGAAGCCATGCAGGAATCGACGGTCTCAAGATCATCAGGCGACGCAGATGCAGCCCGTCACATCGTCGTCGGTATCGGGGATAGCGGTCCCAGCCACTACCGCGCCGCGCTTGCGTTTGCGGCGCAGATGAGCCGACAACGCCAGGCAGGGCTCAGACTGGTCCACGGGTGTCTCCCGCGGCTGTCGATCGCGCTGCGCGATGAGGCGCTGGAGCGACAGATCGCACGTGGTGAGCAGCTGCTTGACGAGGCACAGCTTGCGGTCTCGCCGCTTGTTGATCAAGGCATCTCGGTAGAACTTGCAGCCCTGCCGCAGACAGCGGTGGAGGCGCTGCTACAGGAATCCCGTACGGCCGAAGCGGTGATCGTGCAGCGCCGCGGCTCGTCCTCGATCGGTCGGGTCTTCAGCGGCGTCACCTCGGATACCGTGGCAGCACAGGCAGCCTGTCCGGTAGTCGTGGTCAGGCATGACCAATCTCAAGGCGGCGAGAAGCGCGGCATCGTGGTCGGCGTCGGAGCTCATTCTGGGGTGCTGGCCTTGGAGGTCGGGATGGCAGAAGCAACCACGCGAAAGTGCCCACTGACCGCGGTCTATGTCTGGGATCTGGAGTTCTCGCCGACTTTCGGCGGCTCGATTGACCCAGATGGTGAGGAGCTTGCCGAGGCAACCAAATGGGCGGACTCCGTTCTAGCAAACGCTGTGATCGACGCCGCGAAGACCCATCCGGACGTAGAGCTCCACGCTCACAGCGTCAGAGGCGTGATCGAGGATGGACTGCTACAGGAATGTCAGAACGCCGAGCTTCTGGTTGTCGAGCGGCACCGCGATGCGCATCTCGCCTCGATCGGACTCGGCACGTTGACCAGACACCTGCTCGATCATGCTCCGTGCCCAGTCATGGTCACCCCGCATAGCGAACCCCATGATCATCGGCCGAGCGCTCAAGTGACAGAGCTCAAGACCGCGGCTCAATCGTGATCTTGAGCGCTCTGTCCATGGGTACTTAGCTGCTCAGCGATACCGGACGGCCCTCGGCATCGGTGAGGTCATCAGACGCCATCTCCAGCAGCCGGTCGGCCAACCGCCGCAAGGCGCGAGCTACTGCCACCTCGTCGCCAACCTTGGGCAAGTGGGGATCCGCCGGGCTGCGCCGCGCCTCTCCGCGTACATCGAGCGGACCTGGTACGTCGCTGCGTAACACTGCGTTGGCCGCCGTAGCGTTCGCATCCTCATAGAGGTAGATGTCGACACTCCACTGCTTCGTTGGTTGCGGAGTCGACTCTGCCTCCCGGGCGGTTGGGCCACTCTCACCGCCTCCGGCTTCACGACTGACATGTTCGACATGGGCGTCCGGCCCGGGGAAGAACAGGCTCTCGTTGCCATCGGACCATCGCACCAGGTATGGGCCGGCGCCACTTTCACCAACCTGCAAGATTTCGCCGTCTCGGATCGGCCGGTGCAGCGTGCCCGAGGCAACCACGATCCGATCGCCGACCTCCGCCTTCATCATGTCCTCCTGAATGTGTCGGTTTATGCGCCGTGAGCTTGTCGAAGGGCGCTTCGACAGGCGCCGTCCTGAGCTTGTCGAAGGGCACAGCGCATGTGGCTCGGTTTGGTTACTCCCAGCATGACCCAAGCATCCGCTGCTGGACAGGGGTGGCCTGCAGGGTTTTTGATCAGTGTCATGCGTTTTCCCGATAAAGACGTCCAGGGTGTCGTCGCCTCCGGGTTCGAGCCACTTGGCGAGGCTTTTAATCAGGTGCTCGCGGCATCTCATGATCACGGCTGTGCACTTCATGTGCGTGTCGACGGCCATGTGGTTACCGATCTGTGGGGTGGCAACGCCGCCCATGGCAAACCCTGGCGGAACGACACGCCAAGCGTGATCTTCTCCTGCACGAAGGGGCTGGTGTCAATTCTGGCCGGTGAACTCGTACGGGAAGGCCGGCTCGACTTGGATGCGCCGGTGAGCGCGTATTGGCCAGAGTTCGATAAGCACGGCAAGGGGTCGATGCCCGTACGGTGGCTGATGTCGCACCGTGCAGGTCTTCCGGCTGTTCGTGCAGACCTCGAGTTCAGCGATGTCGCGAATTGGGACCGGATTGTGGCGGTGCTCGCCGAGGAAGAACCGCTCTTGGCGCCGGGGGAGACGCACCAGTACCACGCACTCACGTTCGGCTGGCTGGTCGGCGAAATCATCCGTCGGATCACCGGCGAGGGCGTGGCTGAGTTCTTCGCCGAGCGGATTACCCA
>DATCXA010000094.1:0-7657 GCA_036566085.1 Propionibacteriaceae bacterium | reverse complement strand
GTTGCCCTCGCTCTGCACAGGTTGCAACCTATGCAAAGCGGGTGCAACCTACGTGAACGTAGGTTTCCAACCGGAGTGATCCGAGGCCGCCGAGGGCGCTGCAGCCCGGTCGGATGTTCAGCGAGGCTGAGTCAGCCGCTTGATTGTCTTAGCGACCCGATCTGCGCGGGTCTCGGGCTTCTTGCCCTCATCAATCCAGCGGGCGTATTCATTGCGATGTGTAAACGGCAGCTTCCGGTACGCAGCTTGAGCTGCTGGATCGTCGGCAAGCGCCTGGGTGAGCTCGGGCGGCTCGACTACGACCCGTTCCTCGTGGTCTTCGACGAGTTCGATCTGCACCCGATCGCCCGCTTCCACTCCGAGCTGCCGGAGCAGGTCTTTGCGAACACCGAGGTAGCTCTGACCGCCATAGACCATAAGCCGAGAGCGATATTCCACACCGTTGACATGGGCCAAGACTTGAGGCCGCTTGCTGCTAAAAGTGGCGGCCACCTCTTTGGGCACTACGACGGCGTGGCCACCGCCCTGTCCAGCTGAAAGAACCTCGCCTGTGAACGCCATCGGCTGTGCTCTAGGAGCCTTTGCGGGAATTGATCAGCTTCCAGGTGCCCGGCAGCAATAGAGCAGCGAGCAGAATCTTGATCGCGTCGCCGATCAGGAAGGGCAACACTCCAAGCGTCAGTGCCTTGCCCAACGACAGGTGCGCTACGAGCATCAGGCCAGCTACCCCGAAAACGTAGATGACGAGGTTTCCGAGCGCCATCATGCCGATGGCCGGCAACACCCGACGATCGGCGCCCCGTTCGGCGAGACGTCCGACGAGCCAGGCTGCCGCAATGAAGCCCACGATGTAGCCGACAGAGGCGAAAGCCCATCCGCTTTGGTGATTCGCGAACCAGGGCACACCCGCTATGCCGGCCAGCAGATAGAGAACCATCGACGATGCTGCACGGACACTGCCCAGGGCCGCGCCAACCAGCAAGACCGAAAAGGTCTGCAAGGTCAGCGGAACCGGAGTGAACGGCAAGGGGATCGAGACCTGAGCTGTAAGCCCAACGAAGATGGCACCGCCGATTACCAGGGCGATGCTGCGGACCAGGCCGCCGGGAATTACATCGCCCAGAGTGCGTGGGCTTACGCTGGTGACGCTCGACATGGGGTTGTCCTCCAAACCGGGTGGGCGTACAGGTGTGGATGCGCCGCTGCGTCCTCACCGCGATGCGACAACCCTAGTGTCCGGACTGCTCTGGCCGCCAACAGGCTCGTGCGGTGAATCTGACGGGGATTGAGGTGCTGTGCGTCGAGCAAGAGGTGATCCGCGGACGCTTCCTCTCAGCTGCGCGCTGGTGATCATCGCCGCACTGACTGGATGCGGCGGAGCGCCCACTGGCGCGCCGCCAATTACGGTGCCGCCGTCCGGGTCCACAGCGATCCCGAAGTCGACTAGCCCGAAACCATCGCCTAGTAGCACTAGCGAGGCAAACCCCACCGAATCGTTCACCGCGAATCAACCGTGCGCCCGGCTGGTAGGCAAAATGAGCATGTCCGAGCGGGTTGGGCAGCTGCTGATGGTAGCTGTCAGCTCCAGCGGGATAAGTGCGTCGGAGAGAACGATCATCGACCGGACTCGAGCCGGAAGCGTCCTACTGCTGGGCAATTCCACCGCCGGGACGCAGGCGATCCAAGGGGTCGTGGGTCGAGTACACGACGCGTCTCGGAGCCCGGAAGGGGTCAAGGTCATGCTGGCGGCAGACCAGGAGGGCGGCCTCGTCCAGCGACTGAGGGGTCCTGGCTTTGCCAGGATTCCCTCGGCGGCCGCGCAAGCCAAGCAGTCTGACGCACGACTCCGCCACAATGCCTCTTACTGGGGCCGCCAGCTCAAGGCGGCAGGGGTCGACGCCAATCTGGCGCCGGTCGCCGATGTCGTGCCCACCTCCATGGTCTGGATGAATCAGCCGATTGGTCAATTGCGTCGCGGATACGGTCGGTCCCCAAAGACGGTGGCCGCAAAGGTGACTGCATTTACCGAAGGCATGAATCAGGCAGGCGTAGCGACGGCTGTCAAGCACTTCCCTGGACTCGGTCGGGTACGTGGCAATACGGACTTCATGACGCGGGTAGTCGATCGAACGACTACCCGCCACGATGCTGCTCTGGCTGGTTTTCAAGCGGCGATCAATGCCAAGGTTGACATGGTCATGGTTTCCTCGGCCTTCTACAGCAAGATCGACGAGGAGCATCGGGCAGCGTTCTCGACCGTGATCATGGTTGAGATGCTGCGAGAAGATCTTGGATACTCCGGGGTCGTGATCTCCGATGATCTGGCCGCTGTCGCGATGAGTACACTGCCGCCGGATGAGCGCGCACTCCGCTTTCTGGGGGCAGGCGGCGACTTGTTGATCATTGGTGACCCGAGTCTGGCGACCACTATGGCGGAGGCGATCAAGCAAGAGGCGTCCGATGATCCAGACTTTGCAAAGCGCGTCACTCAAAGCGCCATACGCGTCGTTGCCATGAAGGAGCGCCGCGGCCTAGCCCGGTGCTAGGTGCAGAGACCTTTGTACGCCCCGAACTTGCCGTCCTCATGCGCTTCCAAGCCCTTCGACGAGCTCAGGACGGCTCAGCCGGGCAGTACCACTACCCGTCGACCTGGAGGTTCTTCAGTACATCCCGGGCTGGTTGTACAAGTTCAGGCGTGGTATCTGGAATCGACGCGTAGTAGAGACCGGACCGGTTGCCGGCGGAGACGATCGCGACAATCAGCAGTTCGCCCTTGGTAGTCAGACCCGCGATATCAAAACTGAGCTGGGATTCCACCAGCCAGGCATCATGACCGTCAATGGTGCTCTTCTCATTTACCTTGACGGTGCTTTTGACGGGGTTGTTTCCATAGAACGCGCCAAGAATGCATTTCACGACAATCTGGGCGCCCTGCTCAGGGGTGAAGAACCCATCGCCGGCCTGCAATTCACCGACCAAGACTGAGGCGACCCAGTTGTTACCCTGCCCGTCATAGTCCTGCTCGACCGTGACAAGTTGGCTCTGCACATCACTTCCGAACGGCACCCGGTTATCTGGCTGCGGCGCACTCCATGGCGCACCGAGCATGGGATAGGAGACCGGACCTCCATGAACCCGTCCGTCCGCCGGGTGGGTTGGGGTCTCGGAGGGGCTGGCGGTGCTTTGAGGTGGGCAGGCGTCCTGGGAGGGCTGGGCTACTGGGCCACCGCTGGTGCCGATTCCGCTACCTGTGACGGCACGGATGGCAAGAACAGCAACGACCACAATGACGATGACTAGTGCGGCACCGGCAATCCACCAGCCGACGGGCGTTTTCTTGTTTTGAAGCTCCTGATAGTTCGCGTACGCGCTGCCTACGCTCGGGTCATAAGGCGACTGACCGTACATAGCCGGAGCGCCTTGACCGTACTGCTGGCCGCCATCGCCGTACGCCGGTTGTCCGGTCTGGCCCTGACCGTATTGCTGGCCACTTTCCGGAGGGGCTCCTGCGCCAACAAGTCCCTGTGTTGGCGGAGGCGCGCTCGGATTGGGCGAGGTTGCGGCCGACCATGCCTTGCCATCCCAGTACCGAAAGAGTCCTTGGCCTCCGCCTGGATCGGGGTACCATCCAGCCTTCGCACTCACGGGCCGAGTCTATGTGGCGACGGGCTACGTGCCAGGCGTACAAAGCCAGTCGTTACCCAACACATAGGCAACGCAGAGAGCGATGAGCGACCTCACTAACCAAACCTTCCGGTGATGTAATCCTCGGTCGCCTGCTGGTCCGGGTTGGAAAAGATCTTGTCGGTCGGACCGATCTCGATCAGCTTGCCAGGCTTGCCTTGGGCTGCCAAGTTGAAGAATGCGGTCTGGTCGCTGACCCGCGCGGCCTGCTGCATGTTATGGGTCACGATTACCACTGTGTACTGGTCCTTAAGCTCACCGATCAGGTCCTCGATGGCGAGAGTGGAGATCGGATCTAGCGCCGAGCACGGCTCATCCATTAACAGCACCTGAGGTTCAACCGCGATGGCGCGTGCAATGCAGAGTCGCTGTTGCTGGCCGCCGGAAAGGCCAATGCCGGCCTTGCCGAGGCGGTCCTTTACTTCGTTCCAGAGGTTCGCTGAAACCAGCGAGCGTTCCACCGCCTCTTCCAAGATCTTCTTGTTCTTCACTCCGTTCAGGCGCAGGCCGGATGCGACGTTGTCGAAGATCGACATCGAAGGGAAGGGGTTCGGCCGCTGGAACACCATTCCGACAACCCGGCGCACCGCTACCGGATCGACGCCTTGGCCGTACAGTTCGGTGCCGTCGAGCTGCACACTGCCGGTGACATGTGCTCCTGGGATCACCTCGTGCATCCGGTTGAGTGTGCGTATCAATGTGGATTTGCCGCATCCCGAGGGGCCGATAAATGCCGTCACGGTCCGTGGCTCGACCGTCATCGTGACATCTTCCACCGCGTGGAAGGCACCGTAGTAGACATCAAGATTCTTAACATCAATTCGCCTGGCCATGGCTTATTTCTCCTTCAGCTTGCTTGCTCGAGCGATTCCACGAGCGAGCAGATTGAGCAGCATCACAATGATGATCAAGGTGAGGGCGGCGGCCCAAACCCGTTCGTACCCGGGCATCTGGGGAGGCTGGTCACGACCGGCGTTGATCATGGTTGGCAGCGCGCCCATCGTGTCGCTGGTCGGCGAGAAATTGATGCCCACCGCGTACGAGACCAAGATCAGCAATGGCGCTGTCTCGCCCATCACGCGCGCCAGCCCAAGCATGACGCCAGTCATAATGCCGCCGAACGCCGTGGGAATGACGACCTTGAGGATGGTCTTCCACTTCGGCACACCGAGCGCGTACGACGCCTCGCGCAATTCCTGCGGCACCAGCTTGAGCATCTCCTCGGTGGATCTGAGCACTACGGGGAGCATGAGCAGCACGAGCGCGCAGGAGACGGCGATGGCGGAGCGGCCTAGTCCAAAGATTGTGATGAACAGTGCGTAAATGAAGAGCGCCGCGACGATGGAGGGGATGCCACTGAGAATGTCCACCATAAAGCTCACACCACGGGCCACCTTGGTGCCCTTGGCGTACTCGATGAGCAAAATCGCACCCATGATGCCCAACGGCACCGCGATTGCGGCGCAAATCAAAGCCATTTCCACAGTGCCGACGATGGCGTGATAGGCGCCGCCACCTTCGCGCCGCGGCGTGATGCCACGCTGGCTCTGCAGCCACCAGGTTGAGCTGAAGATGAGCCGGATGCCCTTCGTGATCACCGTAAAGAGCACCCAGAACAGCGGGATTACCGCGAGGATCGTCGCGAGGGTGACGTAGACGGTCGCAAGGGCGTTCTTGACGGTCCGAACGCCGCCTGGGCGGCGGAAGGTTAGCTGAGTCTCAGAGGTCGTCGCACTCATGACTTCGCTCCTCCTCGTTCCGCTATCACTCTGGCCACGGCATTCACCACGAAGGTGATGAGGAAGAGCACAAGTCCTGCTGCAATGTAGGCGCCCGTCTTGGACGGGCTGTCGAATTCGGCCGCATTGTTGGCGATCTTGCTGGCGAATGTTTCTCCACCGGCGAAGATTGACGGGCTGAAGGGACTGCCGGCAGCCGGCGTAGTCAGGATGATCATGACTGCGATCGTCTCGCCAAGCGCACGGCCCAAGCCCAGCATGGAGGCGCTGATGACGCCAGACCGCCCATGTGGCAGAACGGCGGTGCGGACAACCTCCCAACGTGTTGCGCCGAGTGCAAGCGCGGCCTCGATGTGGTCGCGGGGCGTCTGAGCGAAGACATCACGAGATATCGCCATCACAATGGGCAAGATCATGATGGCCAGTACGACGGATGCGACAAATACTGACCCCTTAGGATCGACGCTCTTGCTGAACAGCGGGATCCAGCCGATCGTGTTGATCAACCACTCTGCCGCCGGAGCTAGAAATGGCCCCAGGACGATCAATCCCCAAAGACCGAAGATGATCGACGGTACTGCTGCCAGCAAGTCGACCATGAACGAGATCGGTGCCGCCGCTCGTTTGTGCAGGTATTGAGTCAGACAGAGTGCCACGCCGACAGCGATTGGGACGGCGATCGCCATAGCAAGGATCGAGGACAGGACTGTGGTCCAAAGCAGACCGGCAATCCCGAACCGAAGTTCGTTTCCGGCGACCGTCCAATTGCGGGATGTAAGGAAGTTGTCCTGGTTAGCTTGCAGGCTGGGCAGCGCCAGAGCCAACAGGAAGATGCCGACAAAGAGCACGATCAAAACAATGGCCAGGCCCGAAGTGCTCGCCAACGCACGGAACACCCGATCGCCGGTCTTGCTGATCTTGGCGAGCTTGACACCACGCGGTGCCCGGTCCACCTGACCGTCTGTGGACGGCGCCGGGGCGTGACGGGTGACCCGTGGAACAGGAGAATGCAGGGTCACAGTCCTATGGTCCACGACCGGCGACACGCTCGGATCCTGCGCTGCCGGGGGTTCCGACTCGACCCGCTCGGTGGCATTCGTATCAGTCACTGACATGGGTCTCCTGCTCGGTGAATTGAACGGCGGGTCACCGCGGGTGGTCGCCGCGATGACCCGCCCCTGGGGGAGGATTACTGGATCGCCGCGACCGCTGACTGGACCTTCGACTCCAGGTCGCTCGGAAGTGGCGCGTATCCAAGGTCTGGGAGCTTCTTCTGCGCGTCGGGCGAGGAGAAGTAAGTCAAGAAGTCCTTGACGATCGCCGTCTTCTCGGCCGCCAGGCCCTTACTGCACACAATTTCGTAGGTGACCAGCAGTGCAGGATATGCGCCGGACTTGGTGCCGGAGTACTTCAGGTCAAGGCTCAAATCATTGCCGCTGCCCTTGACCTTGGCCTCATCCACGGCCTTGGCGACTGAGTCACCGGTCAGCTCGACCGGGCCATTGCCGCTGTCGAGCTCTGCCATGCTGAGGTTGTTGTCCTTGGCGTAGCTCCACTCAATGTAGGAGATGGAGTTCTTTGTGCTGGAAAGTGCCTCAGCGACACCCGAGTTCTTGTTCTTGCCCTCCCCGGTGCCGGACCAGGTCTTGGACGGCTCGGTCTTCCACGCGCCGTTGCCGGCCTTGGCGAGGAACCTCTCCGTGTTCTCAGTGGTGCCGGACTCGTCCGAACGGAAGAACACCGTGATGTTTTCATTGGGCAGCTTGGCGCTGGGATTGAGCTTGGCAATCTTTGGGTCGTTCCAGGTCTTGATGGTGCCGTTGAAGATCTCGGCCAGCACTTCAGCATTCATCGCCAGCTTGTCAACGCCGTCGAGGTTGTACGCAAAGGCGAGTGGTCCGATCACCATGGGCAGATTCCAAGCGGGGTTGTTCTGGCAGCGTTCCTTGGCCTTATCAGCCTCGATAACGCCATCCTTCTCCTCAGTCTTTAGCGCGGAGTCGGAGCCGCCAAAGTCGACTAAGCCGTTGTAGAACGACTTGACGCCGGCGCCTGAGCCGGTCGGGTTGTACTCGATCGCCGCCTTATCACCGCATTCGGCGTTGTAGTCGGCGATGACTTCGGTGATGGCATTTGCCTGGGCGGTCGAGCCCTCCGCAGACAGCTTCCCAGCGGGGCAGGCGAGGCCTGAAGCATTAGCGCTGCTGCCAGACTCAGCTCCGGCCGGCTCGTTC
>DATCXA010000085.1:0-5071 GCA_036566085.1 Propionibacteriaceae bacterium | reverse complement strand
GGCATCCAACGCCGCGACCTGCCGGGTCAAGTAGTCGTACCCCGACCCGGCGCTGAGCTTGTGAATGCTCATTGTCACAACCCCCCAAGGCGCCAACGGCGCTGCTGGCGGTCGTGCGATCCAAAGCCGCCAGGCCTCGTGCAAAAGGTGTGTGGCACATCGGATTTTGAAATCGGCTGGGGTACGTAAAGCAGGTCGGAACCGTCGGTGATGACCGCTCGAGTGGTCGGCAGCTGCTTAGGGCTGGTGAAGGGCCGGTGTCGATTAGGGAGACGCGATGAGTCAGCGGTCAGTGAGGCAGGCGGCGCGGCGCTCAACGTTGGATGCCCAGGTGGTACTGCGCAAAGAACGTGCCGACCGGGAACGCCGACTCGAGAGTCTGGCGGTCGCTGTGCTTACCGCGCTTGGTGAACGCGACTCTCTAGTCCGGACGCTGAGCGGCGCGCTGCGCAAGCGCTGCGGCTCATGACGGACCAAGAGGGGTTGTCAATCCGGGACGTGGTCGAATGGTCCGGAGGCGCGATCACTTCGGGAGGCGACGCGCTTGCGGCAACTGGTCAACGATCCGCCACTCGAGCGATAGCGCCGCGGCCCTGTGTGGGTCAAGGCGAAGTGTTGAGCGGCCGTCCCGATACGCCGGCCTTCGTACGCTCGGTTGCGACTTTGATGACCTCGGGCTGTGGCACGATTTCGATCTACACGTCAGATACGCGGGGTGCCCTCGTTGACGGGCGATCCAGGCGCGCGGACGGGTTCTGCTCTGGATTGAGACGCTCTGTCAATGCATCTCGGACGCCTTGCGCATCATGCGGGACTTCCGCGATAACACGGTGTGTCGGATCTCGGATCGTCCGCATGTGGTGGCCCGGTCCCTGGACAGAGCAGTGAGATCCGGTTGGCTCCTATTCGACCTGGCCATGACAACGATGCATCGTCCGCGATCGGTAGATTGCCAGGTGCTGATCCACTCGCGCAGTGTGGGCCCGAGGTGCTCTAGCACATCAGTGTTACGGCTCATGGCGGAGGCGTGGGGGTGGAAGGAAACGGCGAGGCACTCTCAGCGTAGATCTCGCCGTGTACGAGGTATGCCCGTCGCAAGGGTGACGGCGACTCGGTTTTGCTCGCATGCTCAGGATCCCACCTACCCTGGCCGCGCAGATGTGTCAAGTGAGCGGAGTCGCCCCAAGGCCGGTTACGGAACTTGTCCCACTGGCCGAGGAAGTAGTCCCGGTTGTGGTAACCGATCTCGGTCATGATGGGATGCATGGCCGAGACCTGCGTGCTATGCGGCGCGTAGATGATCAACTCGTCGCCGTCGGCGACAATCGGCTCCAGCTTGTAAAAACCCTTAGCCGCCGTCCAGATGTCTTCGTACTTGGTGGGCATCATCGACAGCACCCGTCGGTACGGGCGGTCAAGGTAGGTGACTCGGTCTCGGCCGAGATTCCCGCACAGAACTCCCACGCGTCGTCAGGGGTGCCGAATGCGGCCGCATGAAGCGTGTCAGTTCCGGAGGCCGCTCTCTTGCTCGGCTGCCAGAGTGGGGGACGCACGTCTTGCGGCGACCTTCAGGCCCACGGCGATCTTCTGCGGTTCCGGCTGTTCCTCGACCGATTCGGTCTCGAACAGCAGCCACACCGCTCCCAGTGGGGGGATCGTAACCGGTGCGGAGGCCGGGTACCCATGCGACGGCACCGGTTTCGCTACCACCTGGCCGAGGTTCCCGTACTCCCCGGTCCCGTCGTAGTAAGCGGCGTCGGTGTTGAGGATCTCCTTCCACACCCCATCTTCGGGAAGGCCGATCCGGTGGTCGGGCCGGGGCTCGGTCGAGAAGTTCACCAGGCAGGCAATGATCTGCCCCTCGCCGTCGTAGCGCAGGTAGGAGAAGACGTTTCCGCCGCGATCATCGGCGTCGATCCAGGAGAAGCCTGCGGGATCGTTGTCTAAGCAGTACAGGGCCGGATTCTCGCTGTAGATGGCGTTTAGATCCTTGATCAGCCGCTGGACGCCGCGATGGCCCCAGTTGCCCGATTCCTCCCAGTCCACACCCCGCTGCTCGCTGAACTCCCGGCGCTGACCGAAGTCTGTGCCCATGAACAACAGCTGCTTGCCCGGGTGAGACCACATGAACGCGTAGAAGGCACGCATGGTCGCGAACTTTCGCCATTCATCCCCAGGCGCCCGCTCAAACATCGACCCCTTGCCATGCACAACCTCGTCATGGCTGATCGGCAAGATGAAGTTCTCTGAGTACGCGTACGACATCGCAAACGTCATCTCGTCGTGGTGGTACTGGCGGTAGATCGGGTCCTGGCTGTAGTAACGCAGTGAGTCGTTCATCCACCCCATGTTCCATTTGAACCCGAAGCCCAACCCGCCATGCGCCACAGCCCGAGTGACGCCCGGCCACGAGGTCGACTCCTCGGCAATAATCATCGTGCCCGGCTCACGCCGGTAACTGTGGGAGTTGACCTCCTGAAGCAGCGCGATCGCCTCGAGGTTCTCGTTGCCGCCGTACTTGTTTGGGATCCATTCACCAGCCTTGCGGGAGTAGTCCAGGTAGAGCATGGAGGCGACGGCGTCGATGCGGAGGCCGTCGATGTGGAACTCGTGCAGCCAGTAGTAGGAGTTGGCGATCAGGAAGCTCCTCACCTCGTTCCGGCCGAAGTTGAAGATGTAGGAGCCCCAGTCGGGGTGCCAGCCGAGCCTTGGATCCTCGTGCTCATACAAAGCGGTGCCGTCAAAGCGCTGCAGCGCCCACGGGTCGGTGGCGAAGTGGCCGGGAACCCAGTCCATGATCACGCCGATGCCAGCTTGGTGCAGCGCGTCGATGAGGTGGCGGAATTCGTCGGGCGATCCGAGCCGGGAGACGGGCGCGAAATAGCCGGTGACGTGGTAGCCCCACGAGCCTTCGTACGGGTGCTCGGCGACGGGGAGGAACTCGATATGGGTATATCCCTGCCGGCTCACGTAATCCACGAGATCGTCGGCGAGTGCGGAGTAGGTGAGTCCTTTACGCCATGAGCCCAGATGCACCTCGTAGATGCTGACAGGCTCCCGGTACTGTTTCTTTTCCCCGCGGTACCACATCCATTGCTCGTCGCCCCAGACGTAGGAGCTGGTATAGACGATCGAAGCGTTGTTCGGCGACGCCTCGCAGAAGCGGGCCATCGGGTCGGCCTTCTCCCGCTGTGCGCCATCAGCCCCGAGCACCTCGAACTTGTACAACTCACCGCTGCGAACCCCCTCGACGAAGAGCGCCCATACCCCGGTATCAGGAATCAGCTGCATAGCATGCTGTTCGGAATTCCAACCGTTGAAGTCGCCGATGACCCCAACCTCGCGCGCGTTCGGCGCCCACACCGAGAAGCGGGTGCCTAAGACCTCGCGGCGGTCGGGGTCTTGCACCGTGGTCTCGATGGCGCCGAGCCGCTTCCAGCACTCGCTGTCATGACCCCCGTTAAATCCCCGGAGATCTTCGCGCGTGAGGTTGCCTGTGGCTGCGGCGACTGCCATGCATACTCCTACAGGGCCAGGTGGTCGTACGGGGGTACCTGATGCGAAGACTACTGTGACCGGACTGATGCGGATCTGCCGGTGAATGATGGCTCGCGTTTGGTCTGAAATGCGGTGAATGCCCTCGGTGTAGTCCGCAGTGCGGGTGGCCTCGCCCCGGGCGTCGCCCTCCGTGGCGAACACAGCGTCAAACCTCAGGGCGGCGTCGGTGAAGCGATGCGTGATCCGCTTCGACAACCGGAACGCCTGTGTCGTGCCCGCGGCAAACCCGTCTGGCGACGGCCAGCGTCTCGTCGAGCAGCTCGTCCTCCGGCACCGCTCGGTTGACCAGATCCCACTCCGTGGCCTCAGTGCCATTCAGCAGTCTGCCGGTGTAGATGAGTTCCAGAGCGCGATGTTCGCCGAATCGATGGACCAGATGATGGTGGCCGCCGCTGTCGAGAACGGCGCCAATGCGAGCGAACGGTGATCCGAGCCGGGCGCTGCCGGCGGCGATCGTGACGTCGCAGGCGAGCGCGATTCCGAGGCCGACGCCAAGGCAAGCGCCGGGTACGGCGGCCAACGTCGGCAGGTCGAGGTATCGAATCCTGCTGAAGAGCGGGTTGAAGGTGTCGGCCAGGATTAACTGAGCGTCTTCAGTGGCAGGCTCGGCGTCCGAGAGGTCGCGACCTGAGCAGAATGCTTTTCCTTCGCCGGACAACACCAGCGCCCGGGCGGTGAAGTCGACCTGGTCGAGCAGTTCATGCAGCTAGGCGACGTCCTCGGCGTGCAGGGCGTTCCGCACTTGCGGCCGGTTGAGCCGCAGATGGGCTAGCCCGTCGGCAACCTCGAGAAGCGCGCTCGGCTTGGTCACGTCCGTATTTCCCGGCGGGGCCTCGATGAATCGGAACCGCTCGGCGACGAACGCCGCGTCGGCGTAGCAGGCGGTCGGAGCCGGGTTCGCGCCGGTGGCGTCGAAGTCGAGAATGCCACGGTCTGGCAGATCCGCCGAGCGCTCCGGTGGAACCAGCACCACCCGGGCGCCGCGGCGCCGGAACCAGGCGGCCAGCGGCGCCCAGGCGTTGCGGGCGGGCTCCATCACCACCAACACCTCGGCCGGGTCGGTGCCGTCGGGCAGCATCGACCACAACCGGGCCAGATCCTGCGGCGTGGCGTGGAATCGACGTCCGGTCCAGATAAACCGGCCCTCCTCATCGGCGAGGCTGACCTGATGCGCGGCTCGACACGCGATTTCGATGCCCAGGCGAAGCGGCATGGTGAACTCCCAAATCAGAGACGACGTTAGAAACTGTCGACTGCCCGCCGATCGCTCCGAGGCTTCGAGAACCGTTTCGCCAAACCCAGATCGCCCAAATCCTCGGCTGGGCCGGCGGGGTTGGGTGACGCGATTCGCCTCGACCGGAGGGGTGCGGGGCTCTGGCTAGAGGGCTCGGCGTTGCGCGACTAGCGGGCAGAGGAAGGGGTCTTTGCCGCGTAGTCCGACGCTGTTGAGGTAGCCGACAACGATGCGGTAGGACTGCCAGAGCGTGGTGCGGGTGTAAGGGACGCCTTGCGC
>DATCXA010000084.1:0-8258 GCA_036566085.1 Propionibacteriaceae bacterium | reverse complement strand
GGCATCCAACGCCGCGACCTGCCGGGTCAAGTAGTCGTACCCCGACCCGGCGCTGAGCTTGTGAATGCTCATTGTCACAACCCCCCAAGGCGCCAACGGCGCTGCTGGCGGTCGTGCGATCCAAAGCCGCCAGGCCTCGTGGGCCCCTATGTCAACGGCTCGCGGGTCGCTTGATTTACTCCCAGCTCACCGTTTTCCTGATGGACCCGGGTTGCGAGTCCGGCGGGATGTGCCGCGGTACTCTCCTGGGAGGTGGGTGCGGTGGAACGCCGCAGCGAAGAGCAGGGTGTTGAGGCTGCAAGCTCTGCCACGCAGCTTGCCGTTGGGCAGTCAGTCGTGCCTCTTTTGCGTCAGCCGCACCCACTCCGACGGACGGAACCCCCATGCGGCGGTTTCAGGCGGCGATGCTAAGACTGGGGTTTGGCTGCGCAGCGTTGGCAAGGTCGGCGCGCAGCCTGCGGTAGATCAGGTCAGAGAGCCGTCTTTTGAGGCAGCGGAGGGCTTCGCGGCTGGTTTTGCCTTCGGCTCGTTTGCGCTGGTAGTAGGCGCGGCCTTCGGTGTCTGCGCGGATCTGGGTGATCGCGATCGTATAGATCGCCCGGTTCAACTGCCGGTTCCCGCCGCGGTTCAGCCGGTGTCGCACGGTTCGCCCCGACGATGCCGGGATGGGTGCTGTTCCGTTGGCGGTAGCGAAGTGGTGCCGGGTGGGGTAGCGGCGGACATCGACGACGTGGCCGATGATGGTGGCCGCAACGACCGGGCCGACCCCGTAGAGCTCGGGCAGGGTGCTGCTACTCGCCTTGACCAGGGCGTCGATCTGGATCCGCAACTCAGCGAGCTGCTCGGTGAGGGTCAGCATGCGGTCCAGCCGGGCCCGAGTCACCGCGGCCCGGACGCTGTCCTCGCCGTCCAATAGCTGCAGCGCGGCGTGCAGGTGCGAGAGGTTGGTCAGGTGCGGCAGCTGGTGCTGGTAGCCGGGCCGCAGCCACAGCAGATCGGTGTGGACCCGGTTCGCGGTGGCGGTGCGTTCGTTCACCAGCTGGTCGCGGTACTCGCTGAGCACCCGGAGATCCGCGGCCTCGCCGGTCATTGGACGGACCGGTGGCAAGGCATCCTCTCGGGCGGTGATGCGGGCGATCGCGACCGCGTCCACCGGGTCGGTTTTGCCTTGACTGGGTCGGCTCAACCGTTCCCGCGAGGTCATCAGCGGCGGCACCTCGACCACGCTCACGTCCCGCTTGAGCAGGTAGATCGCCGCCGGCCAGCCGAAGTTGCCAGACCCTTCGATGCCGACGCGTACCACATTGTGGCTGGTCAGCAGGGCCAGCAGGCGGACGTAGCCGCTGTCCTGGTTCGGCAACTCGAGTTGGCTGACGACCCGTCCGGCGTGGTCGATCACGGCCACGGCGAGGGTGTCCTTGTGCGTGTCAACGCCTGCGAACATCTGGTTTTCTCCATCCCATTCTGGTGTTCCGCGGCCGGGCAGAGCGCAGGCATCTCAAGGGGGTACATGGCGTTCCCCCATGCCCCTATCGAGCGTCAACAGCCCAGAAGAGCCGCCGCCGGGAGGCATCCACTACCGAGAGCCTCGGGCCATGCCGGGCAGCAAAAGGTTGAGCCTTCCCGACGGCGGTGCGGACCCCGACGGTGTCGAGGCGACAGCCATCCTCACCTGAGATGCACAAGGTGTAGCTGGACAGTACGCAATCCACCGATTCGTCCGCTAGATCGAGCTGAGCACCATCCAGCCCTACATGGCTGATGGTCGCAGAGACGGCCGTCTTCCGCGGCTCAGCGAGACGCATTGCCGACACAGAGGGCTCAACGATCAAGATCTCGGTCACCTCGCTCGGATAGTGACGGAGATTGAGACCGGTCCCAAAACCGACTTCCAGCACGCGACCATACAAGCCCTCACACAGCTTTGCGCGCCGGGCATTCACCTCAGGTGTTCGCAGCGCCCGGTCCATAAGCGGCGGAAAAACATGATCGTTCCAGACGCCCACGCGACCAAGGCTAGTGTCGTGCGGTGATCAAACGCCGAAGGCGTTCTCCAGCAGGACTGTCAACGCGCGAAACTCAGGTTGCCGCTGCGGAAAGCCGCAGTCTGGACCAGATATTTTGGGCCCAGAATTGTTGGTGTCAATGTGCAGCTGATAGTGCGCAACTGCGGTGCATGGCACGACCGGGGTCTCGATAAGGCGGGCCAAGAGCAGCCGGACCGTATCGCGCTGCTGGATCGATAGATCATGGGACTCAGATCTGCGACCTGCGATTGTGATCATGGCCCGTCCAGCGGCGCTGATGGTGATCGTATAGGCCGGTTGATCTTGAAGCTGCAACCGCTCGAGCCTCACAGGAAGCAATTGCGGCTCGGTGGTGTGGACCGGTCCGTTGAAGTTCCCTTGCATCGCCGGGGTGAGAATGCTCACGATCTCGTCGAATGCCGGCGCCGGGGCGGCTTCCGTCCCACATGGGGCCGTGCGGCTCATCCACAGACTGCCCATGGTCACCTCCGTCGTGATCTGGTCCGCGCACACTGGAGCAGGCGACTTTGCCTTCCGTTCCACCTCTCCCTTCACCTCCTGACGGAACTGTCTGGACGTCAGCAGGGTCTTGAGCCGGCTCAAATCTTGATCACTAAGCTCACCGGCGGCCGGCATCCGAGAGACCAGTAGTGCCACGCCGTCCGCCCTCACGTACACAATGTTTTGGCGACCGTCGATGCCACCGAATTCACCCAGAGAAAAGTCGCCGAACGGCTCAGACGGCGCAGCCCGAGGACCAAGGAGTGAACAACCTGCGACACTCAGGACGGCGAGCGCCATGACCATCGCCATGGCTGGGCGAGGTTTCCGGGCCGTCACCAACCTAGGATGCCGCTAATTCCTCAGCAACGACCGCAGCACGTACTGCATGATGCCGCCGTTGCGGTAGTAGTCGGCCTCACCTGGAGTGTCGATACGCACCACCGCGTCAAAGTTGACGTCACCAGCGGTCACCTCGACCGTCTGCGGCGTACCCCCCTCACTGAGCTCGGTGATCCCCGCGATGTCGAAAGTCTCCTCTCCGGTGAGCCCGAGCGACTCGGCGGTCTGACCCTCTGGGAATTGCAGCGGCAGCACACCCATCCCAATGAGGTTGGAGCGGTGAATCCGCTCGTACGACTCGGCGATCACCGCTTTCACTCCGAGTAGGGCTGTGCCTTTTGCTGCCCAGTCACGCGATGAACCAGATCCGTACTCCTTGCCAGCCAGTACCACCAACGGAGTACCCGCAGCCAGGTAGTGCTCGGATGCCTCGTAAACGGTGGTGACCGGCCCGTCCTGCGCGGTGAAGTCTCTGGTGACTCCACCTTCAGTATCCGGGGCTAGCTGGTTGCGAAGCCGAATATTGGCGAATGTCCCCCGGATCATCACCTCGTGATTGCCGCGCCGCGATCCGTATGAGTTGAAATCCCGCCGCTCCACGCCATGCTCGGACAGGTATTTCCCCGCCGGCGAATCCGGTTTGATCGAACCAGCCGGAGAGATGTGGTCAGTGGTGATCGAGTCCCCGAGCTTGAGCAACACACGCGCGCCCACAATGTCTTCGACTGGTGCCGGCTCGGCCGGCATGCCGTCGAAGTAAGGCGGTTTGCGGACATAGGTGGACTCCGGATCCCAAGCGAAGATTTCCCCCTCAGGCGTAGGCAACGACTGCCACTGCTCGTCACCTGCGAAGACATCCGCATACGACTCGGTGAACATCTCCGCGCCGATCGCAGAGGAGATGACCTCATCGATCTCGGCCTCGGTCGGCCAGATATCGGCGAGGTGAACGTCCTCGCCCTGCTCATCAGTGCCGAGCGAATCATTCATGAGGTCGATGTCCATGGTGCCGGCCAGGGCATACGCCACGACGAGAGGGGGCGAGGCGAGGTAGTTCATCTTGACGTCGGGGTTGATCCTGCCCTCGAAGTTCCGGTTCCCGGAGAGCACCGAGACCACCGCAAGATCATTTTCCTGTACGGCTGCACTCACTTCTGGAATGAGCGGTCCGGAATTGCCGATGCACGTGGTACAGCCATAGCCAACGAGGTTGAAACCAAGCTTGTCGAGGTAAGGCGTCAAGCCTGAGCGATCGTAATAGTCGCTAACTACCTTGGAGCCGGGCGCGAGGGTGGTCTTGACCCACGGCTTGCGGTTCAACCCGCGGTCGACCGCCTTTTTGGCCAGCAGCGCAGCGCCGATCATGACACTTGGATTGGATGTATTGGTGCATGAGGTGATCGCGGCAATCACCACAGCACCATGATCGAGGTCGAACGCCGCGCCGTCACTCAGTGTTACGGGCACTTGCTTACTGGGTCGGACGATGTCGTCGACCTCTTCGCCGTACTCGTGCGGGGCCAAAGACTCGCCAAATACTCCACGACTTGGCACGTCAGAGGCCGGGAATGACTCATCCACCGACTCGTCGTAACCGGTCAACTCCTCCTCGGAGACAAAGTCACGTATGGCCTCCCGGAAGCCCTGCTTGGCATGGGCGACCTGCACCCGGTCTTGGGGTCGCCGCGGCCCGGCAATGCTCGGAACGACGGTCCCAAGATCGAGCTCGAGATACTCCGAATACTTCGGCTCGCGATCATCGCTGTGCCATAAACCTTGTGCCTT
This sequence comes from Propionibacteriaceae bacterium, assembly GCA_036566085.1. Lineage (GTDB taxonomy): Bacteria > Actinomycetota > Actinomycetes > Propionibacteriales > Propionibacteriaceae > Microlunatus. Next base: position 3,603 of record DATCXA010000084.1, on the reverse strand, counting down.
GGCGTACGTCTCCACCAATGCGATCTGCTCGTCGCTGCGACCGGTGAGGTTGAGATACTCGGTGGTTTTGCCGTCAATGGGAAAGATGGCGATCGTGGAGCCGTACTCCGGGCTCATGTTGCCGATGGTTGCTCGGTCTACGACCGGCACCTGGGAGACGCCCGGCCCGTAGAACTCTACGAACTTCCCGACGACCTTATGGTGCCGCAGCATCTCGGTAATGGTGAGCACCAGATCCGTTGCGGTCGTGCCCTCCCGCAGCGCGCCTGAGAGTTTGAAGCCCACCACCCGAGGAATCAACATCGAGACGGGCTGGCCGAGCATTGCCGCTTCTGCCTCGATCCCGCCGACGCCCCAGCCGACGACTCCGAGACCGTTGACCATCGTGGTGTGGGAATCGGTTCCGACGCAGGTGTCGGGATATGCAACGACTTCTGTCTGTCCCGAGCCGTCGGCAGGCCCGACCTCGTGAGAGAAGATCACCCGCGCCAGATGCTCGATATTGACCTGGTGGACAATCCCGGTGCCAGGCGGCACGACCTTGAAATCGTCGAATGCGGTCTGCCCCCAGCGCAGGAACTGATAGCGCTCGTGGTTACGGCTGTACTCGATCTCGACGTTCCTGGTGAATGCATCAGCGGTCCCGAACACATCGGCGATCACGGAGTGATCAATTACTAACTCCGCCGGCGCCAAGGGGTTGATCTTGGACGGGTCGCCCCCCATATCCGCCATCGCCTCACGCATGGTGGCGAGATCGACCACACATGGCACACCGGTGAAGTCCTGCATGATTACTCGGGCAGGGGTGAACTGAATTTCCTCGCTGGGCTCGGCGTTGGGATCCCAGCCAACCAGCGCACGAATGTCCTCGGCGGTGATATTGGCGCCGTCCTCAGTGCGGAGCAGGTTCTCCAGCAAGATCTTGAGGCTGTACGGGAGTGAATCCGATCCCTCTACGGCGTCGAGCCGGAAAATCTGGTACGACTCCTCGCCCACTTGGAGGGTTGCCCTTGCATCAAAACTGTTCACGCTCATGAGCCCTCCATCAATCGTGACAAACTATCTTGACGTCAAGATAACACGCATGAGAACTCCTGGAACTGAGCAGGCGCACGCGGGGGTTTTCGAGCGCGGTGACACCATAGTGCAGAGATCAGCAATCAGGGGAGGCACGATTTGGCTCCCCAGCTAGGAGCCAAATGAGCGGTAACGCAAGCTTCCGTCCGGTCAACACCACCGTGCTCTCGGTGTGTGCGGTTGACGCACCGATAGTGATCACCTCAGCCGCCTTCGACGAATGGTTGGCAGATACATACCGGCGAGTGGGAACCCGGCCCGGCCTGCTGCAGAGGCTGGCGGGAGTGGTCGAGCGCCGGTGGTGGCCGACGGATGTGAGCTTCGCCGACGCAGCGGCAATTGCGGCCGCCAAGGCGCTGGCCGAGTCGGGTATCAGACCTGAGCAGGTCGGCGTCATGATCAATACCGCGGTTTCTCGAGAGTATCTCGAACCCTCCACCGCAGTGGCGATTCATCATCAGGTCGGCTTGCCCACGAACTGCCTCAACTTCGACTTGGCAAACGCCTGCCTCGGTTTTGTGAACGGTATCCAACTGGCTGCGACCATGATCGACTCGGGCCAGGCCGAATATGCCGTGATTGTTGATGCCGAAGGTTCCCGCTACACCCAGGAGTTGACGCTCGACCGACTGGCCGGCGACGATACAACCGCGGCTGACCTGCGCGCACACTTCGCCACTCTGACGCTCGGCTCGGGGTCGGCGGCGATGGTGCTTGGACGGGCAGACCGCCATCCCGAAGGTCACCGCATCATCGGCGGCGTCAGCCGAGCCGGGACCGAACACCACGACCTCTGCGTGGGTGATCTCAGCGGGATGAGAACCGACCTCAAACGGCTGTTCGACGCCGGCCTGGCGCTGGCGGTGGCGACTTGGATGGACGCGAAATCTGAATTCGACTGGGATGGCATCGATTGGTTCGTCGCTCACCAGACCTCTGTCGTACACATTCGGGCCATCGCAGAGGCGCTCGGCGTCGACCCGGCGCGCTTCCCCCTCACCCTGCCGAATTACGGCAACATGGGCCCGGCCGCGATTCCGTTCACGCTGGCTCGGCATATGGACCAGCTGCGCGCTGCAGACCGCATTCTGTTGATGGGCATCGGGTCCGGGCTGAACACTTCGTACGCCGAAATCGTCTGGTGATCAACCACCTGGTCGCCGCGCCCGGCATCGCGGCAGACGTCAGTGACATGCCCGACCTCGATCCGACGTGGTCGAAACTGGTCCACGCCGTCGACGCTGAAGGCGTGCTGCGCACCTGGCACGTGCTCGACAACGGAGCCGAGCCACAGGTGGGAACGCTTCTGTGCGTGCACGGCAATCCGACTTGGTCCTATCTGTGGCGTCGCTTTCTGACTTGCGCGGACGCAGGCTGGCGGGTTGTCGCGGTTGACCAGCTCGGAATGGGCTATTCCGAGCGGCTGAGGTCGTCGCGGTTCCTCGCAGCGCGGATCGAGGACCTCGATGCCATCACCTCAGAACTGGGAATCACCGGTTCGGTGGTGCTGGCAGCACACGACTGGGGCGGACCGATTTCGCTCGGATGGGCGCAACGCCACCGTGATCAGATCACCGGGTTGATCTTGGCCAACACCGGCGTAGCCGTACCGCCCAAGTCAGGCACGCCAGTGCTCATCCCACTTGCACGCAGCCGTTTGCTGCGAGAGCTGGTCTGCGTACGCACGGCAACATTCCTCCGCGCCGCAGCGGCACTGTCCGGACCGCGGATCCCGGCCAAGGTTCGCGCTGCACTGCGGGCGCCGTATGCGGACTCTCGACGCCGCCGGGCCATCGGTGATTTCGTCGCCGACATCCCCTTCGAGCCCGGCCACCCCAGCCGCGCCACGCTCGATCAGGTGGCCCTCGGAATGGCAGAATTCGCAACCGTTCCGACGCTGCTGTTGTGGGGCCCACGAGATCCTGTCTTCAGGCAGGGATCGCTTCGCGACCTGGAGCGCCGGCTGCCGCACGCGGATGTCCAGCGGTACGCCCAAGCCTCCCATCTGGTCGTAGAGGATGCGCCTCGAACGGCCGAAGATGCCTGGGCCTGGGTGAGATCGAATGCCTCGACACGGCCGCGCAAGGTGGCGATCGATCCGTTGATACACCAAGCGACTACGGGACGGGTTGTCGGTATCGCGACTAGGTCGACCGCGGACGGTGACTTCAGTCCGGCGATCGCCGAGCTGGCTGTGGGCGGCACTCGGGTCACATCGTTCGCCGAGCTGGGGCGACGAGTGGAATCGTTGGCCGGCGGATTGCGCCACGCTGGCGTGCGGCCGGGACATCGCATTGCGCTTCTGGTGCCGCCTGGTCTTGACCTGACCACCACGGTCTATGCCTGCTGGCGAGCCGGTGCCGCCATTGTCGTTGCCGACGCCGGCCTCGGCTGGCGCCGGATGGCCGACGCGCTCCGCAGCGCCGATCCGGACTACGTGATCGGCATCCCGCCGGCCGTCGTGGCGGCGGCTGTGCTCAAGCTGCCTGGGATTCGGTTCGTAGCCGGTGAGCTGCCTAGATC
>DATCXA010000068.1:0-4491 GCA_036566085.1 Propionibacteriaceae bacterium | reverse complement strand
CAGCGGATGGGTCTGGGGCGTCATCGGCGGCGCGCTGGCAATCCTGTTCGGTGTTCTGGTGCTCATTAGGCCAGGCACCGGCTTGGTCACCATCATCTGGATCATCGGCATTTGGGCCATCGTGTGGGGCATCATCTTCATTGTCCTAGGCGTCCAGCTACGCAAGGCTGCCCGCGCGAGTGAAGCTGACGTCTCACCGACCGCTTGAATCACTCTCCTGCTGTAGCGGTGATCTCTAGAACCAGCCGCGGCGCTTGAAGAACGTCATCAAGATCATGACGGTCACAATCTGTGTTCCGATGCCAAGCACGAGGAACGCGGGCCAGCCCGCGATATACCGCACCAGCCAACCGAAGTTCTGGCCGAAGAAGCCGGTAAGAAACGTCAGCGGCAAGAAGATCGTCGCTATCACCGCCAACTGCTTCATCACAACGTTGAGTCGGTTGGACACAGTGGACAGAAAGACATCCATCGAACTCGTAAGCAGGTCGCGGTAGGTGTCAATCAGATCACTGATTCGAATGAGGTGGTCGTAAACGTCACGGAAGTGACGCTCTGCTTCGGTTGTCATGCCAGGAAGCTCGGCGCCACCGCCCAGCAGGCCCGCGAACAGATCGCGCTGGGGCGTTACCGCTTTCCGCATGCCGACGAGCAGTCGCTTCATAGCGAAGATCTCCTGCAGCTGCGCGTCGCTGGCGTTGAGAAAAGTTTGGTTCTCAAGCTCATCAATCCGGTCATCGAAGTCGGCCAAGATCGGAAAGAAGCTGTCCACCAGGGCATCGATAATCCGATAGAGCAATAGTGCGGAGCCCTCAATCGGCCCCTTGCGTTTCTGGTAGCGATCCCTCAGCAGTGCGAAGGCCGGCGCATCATCCCGATGGACGGTGATCAGAAAGCGTTCGGAATAGAAGCAATGCACCTCGACCAATCGGTCTTCGTCGGGGACGGCGCCGTAGATGACGAGAAAGACGAAGTCGTCGTAGTCGTCGAGCTTCGCTCGCTGACCGAAGTGCTCGGAATCCTCTAGGGCGAGCGGATGGAACTGAAAGACATCACGGAGTACCGCGAAGTCCTCCTCCGTCGGCTGGGAAAGGTCGATCCAAAAGAAGCTGCCGCTCCCTCGCAGACGTTCGAGGTTGTCACGGCTGAGATGCAGGTCGCCAACCTGCTCTTCATGTACGACATGACAGGTAGAGGTATTGGAGACCGTTTGATTGCCCTTTCTGTCGTGCGGGCCGCCGTCGGCATGATCGTATGTCACATGAACTGGCGCCAGACGTGAAACGCTCCCTACGCTGACGTTTGTGCATCTGAGTCAGGCGCGGGTTCGAGTTGGTCGAGTCTTGACGCTGGCACGCTTTCCAGTGAAGTCCACCGCCGGGGAAGCACTCCAGACCGTCGAAGTTGATCAACGTGGATTGGTGCGCGACCGTAGCTGGGCCGTGTACACCGCTGATGGCGGCATCGCGAGCGGCAAGACCTCGCGCCGGTTCCGAAAGATCGACGGACTAATGAAGTGGCGGTCGACCGCGCCAGCTGACCGCAACGATGTACCTCAACTGCACAGCCCGCGGGGTAGCAGCTACTCAGTCGACGACCCACAAGCGGCGGAAGCGCTGACTCACAACTTCGGGCAGCCTCTGACACTTCGCCCCGAGAGATCGATGTCACACTACGACGACTGCCCGATCCATCTCGTGACAACCTCATCGATTCGTCAGATCGAGTCCTTCATCGGTAGTCCGGTTGATCACCGTCGGACTCGAGCGAACATCGTGCTGGACACGGATGAATCCAGTTGGCTAGAGGATTCCTGGGAGGGCCTCCACCTCGCCATTGGGCCGCAGCTGGTGCTTCGCATCGGGTCCGGCATGACACGTTGCGTCATGGTCGATCAGCCGCAGGTCGGTGTGCTCTGTGAGCCGCCGATCTTGAAAGCCCTCGGCGACGTTCATGAGGTAGTCCTCGGTGTTAAGGCAACGGTTGCTCAAACTGGCTCAATCGCCATGCATGATGACGCCTACTTGCTGCGCTGAGCGCACCTGTAAGGATGGGTGACTCAGGCGGAGATCTGACAGGAGTACGTGTGAAAGTCGCGGTCGTAGGAGGCGGTTCCACCTATACACCGGAGCTGGTCGACGGGCTCGCGAGACTGCAGCACCTCGTAGCAGTTGACGAATTGGTGCTAACGGATCCGGCCGAGGAGCGCTTATTGCTGGTCGGCGGGATCTCGCAGCGCATCTTTGCCAAGTACGGTCACGCCGGCCAGATCAGCCTCACAACTGATCTTGATCAAGCAGTCGCTGATGCCACAGTCGTTCTCATTCAGCTGAGGGTTGGCGGCCAGGCGGCGCGTCTGCTCGACGAAACGCTTCCTTTGACCTGTGGCTGCGTGGGTCAGGAAACAACTGGGGCCGGCGGGCTCGCCAAGGCGCTGCGTACGGTGCCGGTGGTATTGGAGATCGCGGAACGAGTTTCCGATCTAGCCGCCAAGGATGCCTGGATTCTGGATTTCACGAATCCGGTCGGCATAGTCACGCGTGCGCTGCTTGATCATGGTCACCGGGCGGTTGGGCTCTGCAACATCGGAATTGGTAATCAGCGGGCGGCCGCCGGTCTGCTCGGTGTTGAGCCGGGAGAGATAGGTCTTGATCACTTCGGGCTCAATCACCTGAGCTGGACCCGACGGATCCTGGTCGACGGGCAAGATCAACTGCCAGGGCTGCTGGATACTTCAGCGGATGAATTGGCGGCGCGCTCAGGGCTTCCCGCTGAGATACTGCGCCGGCTCGGGGTGTGGCCGTCGTACTACCTCCGGTACTTCTATGAACATGATCATGTCGTGGAGCAGCAACGCGCCAAACCTTCTCGGGCCGAAGAAGTCGCCGAGATCGAGCGCCAGCTATTGGAGATCTATGCCGACCCTGGAGTCGATCAGAAGCCGGATCTGCTCCAACGGCGTGGCGGTGCCTACTACTCCGAAGCGGCGGTGAATCTCATGACATCCTTGATCGCCGACCAATGTGATGTGCAGATCGTCAACCTGCGCAATGACGGTACGCTTCCCTTTCTCGCTGATCATGACGTTATTGAGGTGCCAGCACGCGTCGGCCGGCATGGCCCTCTCGCAGAACCGCTCGCGCCAGTTGATCCGCTGTACGCCGGACTCATAGCCCACGTCTCGGCGTACGAGGAGCTGGCGCTCGAGGCTGCCATTCGTGGTGGCCGGGAGCGGGTGTTCCGGGCATTGCTGGCCCACCCGCTCATTGGCCAACACCATCTCGCCGACACACTGACCGACCTGCTGATTGCCGCCAACCGTGATCATCTTCGGTGGACCGGGTGACTGCTGCCGTCCTGGCGGTCGACGGCGGCAACACCAAGACCGATGTGTGCTTGATCTCCACTGATGGGCAGCTCCTCGGCTATGCGCGCGGTCCTGGCTCCAATCACCAAAACATCGGTATCGACGCCGCTGTGGACTTGCTCTCCAGCTTGGTCGCCGCGGTTGCGGATGAGATCAAGATCAGCGCGGCTTCCACCATCGCCCAGCACGCAGCGGTCTACCTCGCCGGGGCGGATTTTCCAAAGGAGATCGCGATGTTGCGGCAGCGCGTGCTGCTCGCCGGCTGGGCAGCGAAGATTTCGCTGGATAACGACACTTTCGCCCTACTGCGTGCTGGCACCAAAGCAGCCAACCGGATCGCCGTGGTTTGTGGCGCCGGAATCAACTGCGTCGGCGTTTCTGCGCTAGGCGGGTTGGTTCGATTCCCATCAGTGGGTGAGATCTCTGGGGATTGGGGTGGCGGGGCAAGCCTTGGAACCAAGGCGCTTTTCCTTGCAGTCCGGGCGGAGGACGGTCGCGGCCAATCCACCGCGCTACGCGAGGTGATCATGGAACACTTCGGCACGGCATCTGTGCTCGAGGTAACTGAGGGGTTGCACTTCGGTGAGATTCCGCGCAGCCGACTCCACGAATTGGTGCCAGTGTTGCTGCAGGTCGCCGAAGCCGGCGACGGACCTGCCGCGGCCGTCGTCGAGCGGTTGGCGGAGGAGGTCTTCTTGTTCGCTCGCGTTGCCATCGATCGGCTCAATCTGCGCAATCAACAAACCGATGTGGTGCTGGGAGGGGGAGTACTCGCAACGCGGAACCCACTGCTGCTGGGTGGAATATTGCAGCGGCTCACCGCGTACGCTCCGCGAGTCAAGGTGCTAGTGGTAGATGACCCCCCGGTGGTCGGCGCTGCACTGCTAGGACTGGATGCGATCGGCGCCTCACCTGATGCGGAGATGGCAGTCCGAACCGCGCTGCTGACCCGCACGCGCACATTGTGGTCGCCTGAAGATCGGCTTGCCGATCATGATTATCTGGATACTTGATCAAGTCGCGAGAGGAGTCGGATTTCACATGAGCGTGACACCAGCGCCGACGACGGACTGGACAGGACCGACTCGTTTCTTGGCGCCCCCCGAGCCACGGGTACTGGCCGA
>DATCXA010000056.1:0-3354 GCA_036566085.1 Propionibacteriaceae bacterium | reverse complement strand
CTGGTCGTGAGGCTGGCGGATTACCCGAGCCGGCCGCTGCAGCGAAGCTTCCGGCGGCGACCGATAAAGATCCCCAGAGGAGCGCGTCCGATCCCTTTGCCTCTAGCGCCGTGCGCCGATAGCGGCCAGCCGCCGCCGTCTCGTGCCGCATAAGCAAGGCAAGCGAGCTGTTGAGCGATTGGCCGCCGAGCTTGACCTGCGCCTGGCTCGGAAGGGGATTGGGACTGGCGATTTCACGAGCGTGCGCCGTATGTGCGTTTCGAAGGAATGTCACAAGGTTTCGGCGGTCTTTAGTGAGCTGTTTGCGCTGCGGCCCAACCAAGATGGCGGTAGCTAAGGCCGCTAGCGCTTGCTCCGGAGCCGCCGCGGCTACCGACGGACTTGGCGGAGTGTTGGCGGTTGGACTGGGAGTCGAGGCTGGACTGGATTCGGGAGCCGTGGACGGCGTGACGACGGGAGTGTCGATTTGGGGAGTACCGCTGCTGCATCCGGCGAGCCACGGCACGGTCAGCGTCGGAGCGGCTAAGCCCAGACCGATGATCGTGCGGCGGGTCAACTGGGCCGGCTGGACCACCGTAACGGGGAGGTCGGACTCAGCCACCCGCCGACGGTACCTCACTGAGCGGTATGCTGCCGGACACGCGCAGCTGGATGTTTTCCATGTTGACGCCGCCACAACCGAAGGACCTAATCGGATCGAAGGACAGCGCAATGAAAGAGAGCCAGATCGCTGGCGTGCTGACCCCGATCCTTGCCCAGTTCGGTCTCGAGCTGGAAGCAGTGGAAATCATTCCGGCGGGCAAGCGTCGGCTGCTACGCGTCGTAGTCGATGGCGATGGGCCGGAGGGCACTGGTCCGCTGCTGGATGAGATTGCCGAGGCGAGCAAGGCGGCATCGGCTGCCTTGGACAAAGCCGACGTGATCGGGAACGCCGCCTATACCCTCGAGGTCACATCACGTGGGGTAGGCCGGCCGCTCGAACTGCCCAGACATTGGCGGCGCAATACCGGGCGCCTGGTCGCGGTGCGCTTGTCTGAGGGGGACACAATCACCGGCCGGATCGTTTCCAACACTGACGATGGCGTACGGCTCAACGTTGCCGGCGAAGATCGGGAAATTCGCTTCGCAGACGTTGAGCGCGCACTCGTTCAGGTGGAGCTCAATCGGCCCAAAGCGGCGCGCAGCGAGGACGAGGAGGGATGAGATGGACATCGACATCTCCGTGCTGCGACTGATGGAGCGAGAGAAAGACCTGCCATTCGAGGTCCTCGCCAGTGCCATTGAGGACGCCCTGCTCACGGCGTACGAGAAGACCGAGGGCGCGGTACAGGGTGCCCGAGTCGATCTCAACCGCAAGACCGGGCATGTTACGGTGCTGGCGCCGGAGTACGACGAGAACGGTCAGCAGATCGGAGAGTACGACAACACGCCCCATGGCTTTGGCAGGGTGGCTGCCTCGACCGCACGTCAGGTGATCATGCAGCGGCTGCGGGATGCCGAAGACGAACAGAAGTACGGGCACTTCTCCGGGGTGGAGGGCGACATCGTCTCCGGAGTCGTGCAGCAGGGCAGCGACAGTCGTACGGTGTTGGTCGACCTCGGCAAGATCGAGGCGATCATGCCGCTTAGCGAGCAGGTTCCCGGAGAGCGCTACACGCACGGAACCCGGATCCGGGTCTATGTGGTTTCGGTGCGCAAGGAACTTCGCGGCCCACAGGTCATCGTTTCGCGAACCCATCCAGGACTGGTCGAGAAGCTGTTCAAGCTCGAGGTTCCCGAGATCGCGGACGGCACCGTTGAGATCAAAGCTGTGGCACGCGAGGCTGGTCACCGCAGCAAGATCGCGGTCATGAGCCATAATTCCGACGTCAGTGCGAAGGGTGCCTGCATTGGGCCCATGGGTCAGCGGGTGCGGGCGGTGATGCATGAGCTCAATGAGGAGAAGATCGACATCATCGACTACTCTCCGGATCCGGCGACTTTTGTGGCACAGGCGTTGTCGCCGGCAAAGGTGACGTCGGTGACCGTGGTGGATGAGAGCCTACGAGCTGCACGCGTTGTGGTACCGGATTATCAGCTTTCGCTCGCTATTGGTCGGGAAGGCCAAAATGCTCGGCTCGCAGCCCGGCTGACGGGTTGGCGCATCGATATCCGCTCTGATACAGCGCCTGCCTAAGGTCAGCTCGAATTCCGCGCTGGTCGTCTTGGGACGGCCGGCGAGTGTCTCGGGACGGATTTAGCCCCGCGCGAGCCGTCTTGAGACGGCTCGGGTTGCCTCGGAGATCAGCCGACGAAGTTTCCACAAATTGTGTTGACGACAGCGGCGACCCGTTCTGAATCACTCAGGATCGTGCTCATGTTCGTAGCGCACACTGGCCGGTCTTCCTGAGCCTCGCGTGAATTTGATCATTCGCGGACACTGGAGCGAGTACGAGATGCCCTGCTGGAGTGCGGAGCAGTCGGGATCCGCCGGACTTTCAAGCCAGAGTGGCGACTGCACTTCCCGGCCCGCTGACGCGAGCCGTCCCGAGACGGCCAACGTGGGCCCAAACGCGGGCCGAGACCTGGGCGGCCCCCCGGTAGCAGGACTGGAATACGCCATACGCAAAGAAGCGTTTAGCCTAATGCGGTGCGCGGTCCCGTACGTACCTGCATCGGGTGCAGAACTCGGGACGAGAAGGCTCGACTCCTCCGCATCGTCGCTTTTGGCGGCGCAGTCGCGATTGACTTTCATCAGACTCAGCCTGGTCGCGGTGCTTACCTTCACCCGCGCCCCGAATGTCTTGAGCGGGCGCTGAAGCGACGTAGCCTGGGGAGGGCGCTACGGTCAGAGGTTGATGGGCAGCGAGCCGCCGTCACAATCCAGCAGTTTCTCAGCGCGCTCACTTAGACACGTGCACGCGGCTGGGCATAGAGTCTCCAATGCATCCGCTCCACCGGAGCGGCTGAGACGAGCAAGCACTCGCGTATGCGAGAGCCGAACCAGAAAGTGGGCACCAGCTCATGACCGCTCGATGAGAACCGCTCAATGAGCATGATCGACAACTAACTGGTCCGGAAATCTAGACCCGGACCGCCAACAAGGAGAGCAGTGGCAAAGGTCCGTGTCTACGAGCTTGCGAAAGAGCTCGGAGTCGAAAGCAAGATCGTCCTCAGCATGCTGAAGGACATGGGGGAGTTCGTACGATCCGCTTCTTCCACCGTTGAGGCGCCGGTCGAAAGACGTCTCAAGGAGAAGCTGGCTAGCGAGCCGCCTCCAGCCAAGAAGACAACAACGAAGAAGGCGGCCGCCAAGAAGGTCGACGGCGAGCCGGCCGCAGCTGCACCGGCTGTTGTTGAGGTGCCCGCTGAGGC
>DATCXA010000043.1:0-4244 GCA_036566085.1 Propionibacteriaceae bacterium | reverse complement strand
CAGCCGCTGTCACCAGCGGTGACCACCTCGATTGCAGTCGAGGCAAGGCGAAGCCGCGCCAACCCGGCTCCTCTCCGAGAGGCCCCTCGAGGGGATTGAGAACCCCAAGAGCAAAGACTAGGAACACTGCGTACCACGGGTGGAACTGATCAAGTGAGGGTGCTGGTGCGCCCGCTGCCAGGTTCAAACCGGTCGCCGCCACATAAACCAGCAGCGGCACACCGATCGCAGCTGCGTACCAGATCCAGTTGACTCGCCAGCGAATGACTCGCCGGCCCAGCCGGGCAAGCCCCGGCAAGCCCTCGGCGATGGAGACTACGACGATTGCCGATATCAGTGGCGCAAAGGCGATGAACGATCCCCACGGCAGCGCCGACCAACCGATCAGGTAGCAGAGGACGAAGAAGATCACCAGCTCGCGACGACGTACAAAAGTTCGAAACGCGTTCGTCGGAGCGGTCGCGGAATTTCCATTAACCTCGACGGTTTGGATTGCCGGCGTTCCAGACGCCTCTCTGGAGGCCGGATCGTTCGGCTCGTTCTGTTCAATGCGGGTCTTCATGTCAGTTCCTCACCTGGTGTAGGTACGCTCACAAACTCTCATCGACGACGGCGAGACGACAGACAGTAGACCAGTCAACACTGAGACGGTTTTCTGGTGAATTGAGCGGCGGTCCTGTAATTCGGTCGAGACTCAGCACTATCGTGAGTTGGGGAGAAGAGGTTCAGATGGCTGCAGTTCTCCCGCTGGCGCCCGAACGCCACAGACCGGCACCTAAGCCAGCCCTGCTGTGGATTCTGGGACTGGCTGCCATCGCTTTTTGCGTGCTCACAGCCGTCTTAGCGGCAGTCAATGCGGAGCTCTACCAGCCGGCGCTTCGGGTTCTGCTCGTCTGGTGGATCACACTTCCATACATCTTCGCGGGGATGGTGGCCTGGCGAAGGCGACCCGACAGCGCATTCGGCCCTTTGATGATCTTGGCAGGATTCATCACCCAGCTGTCCATGCTGCAGTGGACGAGCCTTCCGTTACCGAACACGATTGGTCAGTTGTGCGACCTCTTGGTAGCGGCCGTTTGGCTGCACATCTTTCTCGCCTACCCGACTGGTCGGCTCGCTGGAGGAGCTGAGCGAGTTGTCGTCGTGGTCGGATACGTGGCGGCATTGGGACTTCAGGTGGTGATCCTGGCGCTGGGCGGCTTCGACGACAAGCACCTGCTTAGCGTGGTCAAACGCCCTCACGCGGCGGAGGCTGTTGAGAATGTGCAGCTGCTCGTGCTGAGTGCACTGGCGCTGATTGGCGTAGGACTGCTCTGGGGGCGTTGGCGCTCCCTCCCTCGCTGGCAACGACGCCGACCAGCCCAAATCCTGATCGAATGTTTCGGTCTTTCACTGGTCATGCTGGCGGCATTGCTTGTTGCCGGCGCCTTCCAGCTTCCGGGCTTTGAGGTCATTCGGCTTGTCACGTTCGGCGTCGCAGGATTGGCGCCACTTGCCTTTCTCGCCGGGCTGCTCGATGCGCGCCTGGCCAAGGCGGGGGTCGGCGAGCTGCTAGTGCAGCTCCGCACCGATCCAACCCCAGATCTCCAGGCGCTTCTTGCCCAGGCACTGCGGGACCCGACCTTGTCCTTGATCTACTGGCTACCCCAGTACGGAAGCTGGGCCGATCAGGACGGCAATCCGAGATCGCTCCCGGCATCTGACAGCGGTCGGCGGGTCACGTTCGTCAAGCAGAACGGGGAGCAGATCGCCGCGCTTATCTACGACGCCGCGCTCGGCGAGGAGCCCGAGCTGGTCGAGGCGGTGAGTGCCGCAGCCGGCATCGCGTTGGAAAACGGCCGGTTGGAGGCCGAGCTCAAGGCTCGTCTGCAGGAGCTTCAGGGCTCACGCAGCCGGGTGGTCGAGGCCCAGCAGAACGAGCGTCGTCGCTTGGAACGAAATCTCCACGACGGTGCACAACAGCGGCTAGTTGCCCTGGCCCTCGAACTGGGCCTCCTTGCCGAGAAGGCGAACAATGATCCTGCTACCCAGGACCGGCTGAAGCGCGCGCGAGGCGAAGTGGCCGAATCGCTTGACGAGCTCCGGGATATAGCTCGCGGCCTGCATCCGGCGGTCGTCAGCGGACATGGGCTCGCCATCGCCTTGGAATCACTGGCGGCCGCGACGCCGCTCGAGGTGCACCTGAAGACTGATGGACTTCCGCGACTTCCAGAGCAGCTTGAAGTCGCTGCCTACTACGTCGTTTCCGAAAGTCTTACGAACGCCGCCAAGCATGCGCAGGCGGACACAGTTACTGTGGAGGTCGGCGTCACCACCGACACCTTGATAGTCGAAATCGTCGATGACGGGATCGGCGGAGCAGACAGTGAACGTGGCACCGGACTGCGTGGACTGGCCGATCGTATCGAGGCACTCAACGGCCACCTGCGAGTCTGGAGCTCGGTCGGTAAGGGCACCCGGGTACGAGCGGAGATTCCGTGCGGGTAGCCATCGCAGAGGACAGTGTGCTGTTGCGCGAGGGCGTCGCACAGCTGCTGACCGACGCCGACATCGAAGTTACGGCTCGCTGCGGCACAGCCGATGAGTTGCTGATACGCGTCGCAGAGGACCCGCCCGATGCGGTCGTCGTCGACATCCGGCTGCCGCCGACCCACACCGATGAAGGGATGCGGGCGGCCCTGATGATCCGGCAGCAATATCCAGATGTCGGCGTCCTCGTTCTTTCCCAATACGTCGAAGTCGGACTCGCGATGAAGCTGCTCGCCGATTCGGCCGAAGGTGTGGGCTACCTACTGAAGGACCGGGTGAGCGAGGTCAAAGAGTTCATTGCGGCGCTCCGCCGCGTCGCCAACGGAGGCTCAGCGCTGGATCCCACGATCGTTTCCACCATGCTGAAACGGCACCGAACCTCAGACCCGTTGGACTCGCTGACACCGCGGGAACGGGAGGTGCTGGAGCTGATGGCGACTGGAGCGTCCAACGCCGGCATTGCCGATGCCATGGTCATCACCCAGCGCGCTGCCGAGAAATACGTCTCGACAATCTTCACCAAGCTGGGCATTCCTGCGACGGGAAGTGAGTCGCGGCGGGTGCTGGCCGTACTGCTTTTTCTCCGCTCTTGACGACTAACCGCAGCTATGCGCGCGCAGATGAATCCCTAGACACGCACAACCGCGCTTCCCGACCAGACCAGCGAGGGTTATGGTCCTGTGCAGGATCCTGCGATGGAGGTTTCTCATGTCTGACCGCTCGACCCCGGTCTATGACTCGGGAGAAGCTGACCGACTTCCTGTTCATGATCACGAGGTCTACAACGCGATCGCTCAGGAAAGCGACTTTGTGGAGCTGCGCCGTAGATATCGCAGCTTCGCCTTCCCGGCGACGATCGCGTTCATGGCCTGGTACCTCCTGTACGTCATCTGCGCCAACTGGGCGCGCGACTTCATGGACACCAAGGTCGTCGGGAACATCAACATCGCGTTGGTGTGGGGGTTGTTGCAGTTCGTCTCGACCTTCGCCATCGCCTACTTCTATGCCCGGCATGCCAAGAAGTCGCTAGACCCACTGGCTTCGGAGCTACGGGACGAGTTCGACAAGGAGACCGGCCGATGAGCGCCGCAATGTTAATGCCGCTCGCCGTCGGCAACCGTGCCCTGACTATCGGCCTGTTTCTCGCTGTTGTCGCAGTCACCCTCTACATCACCTTCTGGGCGTCACGGCAAAGCAAGACGGCCGCTGACTACTACGCCGGTGGCCGCTCCTTCAGCGGCTTCCAGAACGGCCTGGCAGTGAGTGGGGACTATATGTCAGCCGCATCATTCCTTGGGATCTCCGGCGCGATCGCCCTCTACGGCTATGACGGCTTTCTCTATTCCATCGGATTTCTGGTGGCTTGGCTGGTCGCCCTGCTACTGATCGCAGAGCTGCTGCGCAACTCCGGTCGGTACACCATGGCCGACCAGCTGGCATACCGGATGCGCCAGACACCGGTCCGCAGTGCGGCGGCTATATCGACGATCGTTGTCTCGATCTTCTATCTGCTGGCCCAGATGGTCGGCGCTGGAGCTCTGGTGGGTCTGCTGCTTGGTGTCACCAGCCCGGCTGTGAAGAACTTGGTGATCGTCCTGGTCGGCGTCTTGATGATCATCTATGTGACCTTTGGTGGGATGAAGGGCACTACCTGGGTGCAGATCGTCAAGGCCGTGCTGTTGATGGTCGGCACAATCTTGATCACGTTTTTGGTG
>DATCXA010000027.1:0-3646 GCA_036566085.1 Propionibacteriaceae bacterium | reverse complement strand
CCTGTTGCATTGGTTCGGCCGCCTGCGCATCCGCTGGGAGATTCGCGACGACATCCACGAAGCCTTCATGTTTGCGTCCACGGAAGTGGTGTATGGGTGGTCTCCGCCCGTTCATAACAGTTCATGCCCTGCTGGGCGTGTCCTCGTGAACTGAGACGGCCACCTCGTGATCCTTCGAGATGCGAATCAGAGAAGGACAACCAAGAGGTGGCCGTGAACGACATTGTGCCCGCTGTCGGGGACTACTACGACGAGACCCTGGCCGAGGCGAGCCCGGACATGCTGCGGACGATGATCCGCGAGATGGCGCAGCGGATGATGGATGCCGAGGTCGAGCAGGTCTGCGGGGCCGGCTATGGCGAGGTCAGCCCGGGACGGGTCAACTCCCGCAACGGGTATCGGCGACGGGAGTGGGACACCCGGGCTGGGACGATCGAGTTGGCGATCCCGCGGCTGCGGTCGGGCTCGTACTACCCGGACTGGCTGCTGGAGCACCGCCGTCGCGCCGAGCGGGCGCTGGCCAGTGTGGTGGCCACGTCCTACCTGCTGGGGGTCTCGACTCGGCGGGTGGAGCGCCTAGCCGAGTCGCTGGGGGTCACCAAGCTGTCGAAGTCCCAGGTCAGCGTGATGGCCGCCGAGCTTGACCAGATGGTGGAGTCGTTTCGGTCCCGGCCGCTGGACGGCGGTGCGTACACGTTCGTGTGGATCGACGCGCTCACTCAGAAGGTGCGCGAGGGCGGTCGCACGGTCAATGTGCACGCGCTGGTCGCCACTGGTGTCAACGCCGACGGGCACCGGGAGATCCTCGGGCTGGAGGTGGCCACCTCCGAGGACGGGGCTGGGTGGCTGGCGTTCCTGCGCGGGCTGGTCGCCCGCGGGCTTTCCGGGGTGAAACTCGTGATCTCCGACAGCCATGCCGGGCTGGTCGAGGCGATCGGATCGGTGCTGCCCGGTGCTGCCTGGCAGCGCTGCCGTACCCACTACGCGCGTAACCTGCTGACCTGCGTGCCCAAGGCGGCCCAGCCGTGGGTGGCGACCATGCTGCGCACGATCTTCGAGCAGCCCGACGCCGATGCGGTGTTCGCCCAGCACCGCCATGTCGTCGAGGCGCTGGAGGCTAGGTATCCCAAGGCCGCCGCTCACCTGGACGAGGCGCGTGAGGACATCCTCGCCTTCGCTGCCTATCCGCGCGAGGTCTGGAGGCAGATCTGGTCCAACAACCCCCAGGAGCGGCTGAACAAGGAGATCAGGCGCCGGACCGACGTTGTGGGCATCTTCCCCGGCCGTGAGGCCATCATCCGCCTGGTCGGCGCGGTGTTGGCCGAGCAGAACGACGAGTGGGCCGAACAGCGCCGGTACATGGGGCTGGAAATCCTTGCCGCATGCCAGAAAGTCGGCAGTGAAACAGAAACAAGCGATGTTTCTATGACAAATGAGTCTATTGCTGCTTAAATAGGAAACGATCCCGAGGTGGTCTTCTCATACACCACGATCTTGGACGCGGCCCGGCCCGCTGCCCCTTCGGGGGTGGGCCGACGGCAGACGAGAGATCAAGACAGGGGAAGTCGTGTCGGGTATCAGCCGAAACCTCGATGCTGTACAGCAGTGAGATACAGCAACAGCGCCTTACGTGATCACACAGCCCCATCCCTCTACTGCCCTCCGATCAGGAGCACGACGTCTTACGCACGCTCTTGCCCTTCCCTACGGATCAGAAGGTTGCGAGTTCGACTCTTGCCAGCCGCGCTACAGGTCGAAGGCCACTCCCGATCTTGGGAAGTGGCCTTTTCGATCTTCGTACAGCAGCGGGATACAGCAACACGCTCAGTCGTCACCGTCGAGGCGGCGGGTCAGCCGATCGAGGGCTTTGCGAGTCTCGACCGAGGGAATCTGTGTGTAGACGTCCATGGTCATCGAGATCTGCGAGTGTCGAAGGATGCGCATCGCGACTCTCGGATGTACGTCGAGCGCGGCCAAAAGCGACGCGCAGGTACGCCGGGTGTCGTGCACTCGAATGCGGGGAACGCCCGCGTTGCGGCAGCGGACATCGAAGGCACGGTTGAAGTTGCGCGGTTCGATGGGCGTACCGTTCCTCGTCGTGAACACCAAGCCAGAGTCCTGCCACCTCTCGCCAGCCTTCTTGCGGGCGTTCTCCTGTTCGCGCTGGCAATGACGCAGGGCTGAGATGCACAGTCCGAGCAGCGGAAGCGATGCGGCCGAATCGTCCGTCTTGGTTGTCTGACGATGTAGGAGTTGGCCTCCGACGCGGGTGAGCTGTCGGGAGATGAGCAGTTGCTCCCCCGCGAGATCGACACAATCCCAGGCCAGTCCGAGCACCTCACCGCGACGCAGGCCCAGCACGAGAACGAGCACGTAGGCGGCATACAGCGGATCATCGACCTTCCTCAGGTGCTCAAGGAACCGCCGTGCTTCGTCAACGGTCCAGGCGCTATGTTGCTGCTTCTTCTTGGTCTTGCTCGCACTCGGCAGGGTTGCCAGGGCTGCGACGTTCTTCGCGATCAGTTCCTCTCTGACCGCATGGCCGAGACCGGCGCGGAGGACACGGCGAATGCCCGCAATCGTGTTTCGTGATGGGTACCCTTTGCAGCACTTTCCGATCGCGCAGCATCGCCGCTTGCCTTCAGATCGCTTGTGATCTTTCTTCTGGTCACAGCAGGTGCATAGGGTAGCTAGGCTGTTCAGCCAGGTCTGGACATCGCGGACGGTGAGCTTGTCGAGTCGCTTCTTACCCAGGCCAGGGATGATATAGAGGCGTACCAGCGGCTCGTAGGCGACGTAGGTCGTAGGCTCGCGATTGGGCTGGATCACTTCGGCGAGCCATCGTGTCAGGTATACCCCGACCGTGGGGTACCTCGTCGGTACCGGCCCCTTGCGCGTGGCCTCATGCAAACTGAGCCACTTCTCGTGAGCCTCCTCACGGGTCTTGCCATAGGCCCATTTACGTGTGCGTTTGCCTTCGGGGGTGGTGACCCAGACGTAGCCGGCCCATCGGTCCTTGTAGGGGAAGATCGAGCCCTCGCCATTTGATCGTTTACCCATCAGGCGGCCTCCTCACAGCGCCGGGTGACGTACTCGTGTAGGGCAGTTCGTGGGATGCGCCGGCAGCGTGTGCCGACGATGATCGAGGTGAGTTCTCCGGAGCGGATCAGGTTGTACACCGTCCACCGGCTGACCTTGAGCGCGGTCATGACCTCGGGGACAGTCAGCATGTCGTCAGGAATCATCGGGTTGCTCCGTGCCGATCGAGGCGGCCAGGGCCGATTCCCCGGGTGTGTACCCCTGGCCGGCGAAGCGCCAGTGTGCGATCACGAGCGTGGTGTCAGGATCGAGCTCATCGCCCCAACGTTGGGCGTGTCGGTAGTCGATGCGGGCTTGGCGCAGCGCGGTCAAGGTGGTCGAGTAGGTGCGACTCTTGGTGGAGAAGTGGCCGCGAAAGCCGAGCATGTGCGCCCACTGGCGTAGCCGCAGCGGCAACAGCTCGGGGTACTGGTTCGGGTTGCCGAGGGTCCATGCGGTTCGGATGAGCTGTGCGGCGTGTTCGGTTACGCCCTGCCGGCTCAGGGTGCGCAGGTCGGCAGGGCGGACGCGGTGATCGAGGGTGCCGGCGGTTTCAGCAGCTTTGGTG
>DATCXA010000021.1:0-4828 GCA_036566085.1 Propionibacteriaceae bacterium | reverse complement strand
AAGCCCGCGGTCGGCTGCGCCGCCCGCTCCCAGGAGAAAAGTCGTCGAGGTAGCTGGTCACAAGACACAGTCTTGTGGTGCGCCTCCCAAGAACGCCACTGGCCACCCCGACCCATCGAGCCGGTGTCAACATCCCACGCTGCGTGGGATGTTGACGCTGTACATGGGGTGCATGCCATGTACAGCGTGAGGAGCCTGGGTACAGCTCGGCTGGCGGCAGCGCAAATCCGCTTAGGTGCCAGCGCAATTGATCTCGTTCTCGACTCCAACTCGCATCATCTGGAACTGCCCGGTAGCATGCGGGAGTTGCCCGGCGACAGGCGCCGGCGACTGATCAAGTCCGGGACCACAGTGACGTCTCGGAAACGAGAGGTACGTCAGTGGGTTCGGTCATCAAGAAGCGCCGCAAGCGGATGGCGAAGAAGAAGCATCGCAAGCTGCTCAAGCGCACACGGATCCAGCGCCGCCGCGCGGGCAAGTAGCCTCCCGGACTGGAGACCTTGATGGCCGGGGAACGGGTCGTCCTTGTCACCGGAGTCTCGCGTGACCTGGGTGCCCGATTCGCCCGATCTCTTGCCGAGGAGAACGCCGAGGTTATCGGGATCGATGTGATACCCCCGCGGCACGACCTGGGTAAGGCCGATTTCATCCGTGCCGACATTCGCAATCCCGTTATTTCCAAAGTGATTGCTACCCGCGGGGTCGACACCGTCGTACATCTGGCGATGGTCGCCACCCCCGACAGCGTTGGCGGCCGCTCCTCGATGAAGGAGATCAACGTCATCGGCACCATGCAGCTGCTTGCGGCCTGCCAGAAGGCAGAGACCTTCCGGAAACTCGTCGTACAAAGTTCGATCTCTGTGTATGGAGCATCCCCGCGGGATCCGGCAAAGTTCACCGAGGACATGTCGGCTCGTGCCCAACCGCGTACCGGCTTTGGTAAGGATTCGCTCGAGATCGAAAGCTACGTCCGTGGACTGGCCCGGCGCCGGCCCGATGTAGTGGTCACGACGCTCCGTCTCGCGAATCTCATGGGAGCCGGCGTAGACAGCCACGTCACCCGCTATTTGTCATTGCCTGTCGTGCCGCGCGTGATGGGCTTTGATGCGCGGCTCCAGTTTCTGCATCCGAGCGACGCTGTTGCCGCCTTGCTGCTAGCGACCGATCGAGATGTTCCTGGTACTTTCAACGTCGCCGCACCCGATATCGTCATGCTCACCCAGGCGCTTCACAAGATGGGACGGCCCACAATCGGGGTCCCGCAAACTGCAACGCCGTGGTTGGCAACGCTGGTTCGGCGGGCGCATCGGGTGGATTTTTCCGCTGATCAGATTGATGCGCTCACCTATGGTCGCGCCATGGACACGTCCCGTTTCACTGCGGAGACAGGCTTCGTTCCGAAGTTCAGCAGCGTGGCTGCGCTGGAGGAATTTGTCAGCGCCGCCAAGCCGGGTTTGCTGAGCCCGGAGCGCGTCGACATCGCGCTGGACGCTGTGAGCCGGCTACTGAAACTGGCGTCGGTGCGTGGTGGCTGACGCGGAGATCATCCAGCTTGGCAGCGGCGGCGAGGCGGGCCGTGGCAGTCGGGGCTCCCCGTCGGCCTCGGCTCGGCGTCTCGCATCGCCCAATGCCCGTCGTCCTTCACAACCTGCCGCCGCGGTCCCACCAGCCGCCCCTCGCGCCGGCCGTCCTGCTACTCATGGGCGTCAGGCCTCAGAGAGGAATGAACCGCCAGCTTCATCTGAGCCGGATCCCAGACCCGGTTCTAAAGAGAGTCCGCCGACGTCGGCGCCCGGCGCTCTGCTGAACGAGCTGATTCGATTCACATCCCGATCGTTGGAAAGCCTCAAGTCGCTACCGGTCAGCCTGCTGGGTGCCCTCGCCGCTGATCCGCTGCATGCCCTGGCGTCCGTGGCAGAGGCACTCGGCGTCGACTGGGATGATTCGCTGGACGCGACGATGGCCTTCATCCGTAGCCGAGTGCAGGGCGACTATTCCGTCGATGAGTTCGGATTCGATCCTGAGTTCACCGCCAAGATTTACCTCCCTGTGCTGCGCCAGCTCGCCGATTCCTGGTTCCGGGTCGAGATACGAGGAGCCGAGAATTTGCCTGTCGATGGCTCAGCGCTGCTAGTGGCCAATCACGCGGGCACGCTGCCGCTCGACGGGATGATCTTGCACACGGTGGTCTATGACGAGATTGGCCGGCATGTCCGGATGCTCGGCGCTGACCTGATCTTCAAAACGCCCTATTCGCATGATCTTGCTCGCAAAACCGGTACCACACTGGCCTGCCAGGAGGATGCGGAACGCCTGCTGGCATCCAACCAGTTGGTGGCGGTCTTTCCCGAAGGCTTCAAGGGTCTCGGGAAGCCGTACGCCGATCGCTACAAGTTGCAGCGGTTCGGTCGAGGCGGGTTTGTCGCGGCAGCCATCCGCGCTCAAGTGCCGATCATCCCTATTGCGATTGTCGGCTCCGAAGAGATTTACCCACTGATCGCCAGAGCCCCGGTGCTCGCTCGAGCGCTAGGCGTGCCGTACTTCCCGATCACTCCGCTGTTTCCATGGTTCGGCCCGCTCGGCATGGTTCCGCTGCCGAGCAAGTGGATCATCCAGTTCGGCGAGGCAATCACGACCGACGAACTCGGTCCCGGTGCCACCGACGATCCGATGATCGTGTTCAACATCACCGATCAGGTGCGTGAGACGATCCAGCAGACCCTTTACGCGCTGCTCATGCAACGCCGCAGCGCCTTCCTCTAACGCCAAGCGCAGCCGAGCGGACCCGCGGGAAGCCGCAGCTAGTCTGAGCGACGTGTTCTGGGCATTGGCGGTGATCTTGCTCGCATTCGCCGGGTTCACCGTTGTCGTGGTCAGACTGCGCCGGCCCACCCGTGCGGCGGATGAGACTGGACCGACGGACAGGCCTAGTCCTGGGCGCATTGACGTGGACCAGCTGAAGGGCTTTGTCTACGTCGGCGCCGTCGCATTGGCGCTACTCGCGGTGGCGGTGATCTTGATGGGCTTGTTCGCAAACCGGAGCGGACGGGCTGAAGGGCTGGCCGTACTCGGTTTCTTCGGCTATGCGGCCTATCTCGTCGCGGCCACCGTGTTGCTCTACGTGATGAGCCGCAAGAGTTAACGCTGCCGTGCTAGCCCCTCAGGATGCGTCGCACCGCATAGCCGGTCGCCACTGCACCTGCCGTGGCCCCTGCCGCTCCAGCACCCAGCAGTCCTAGTCGGGCCGCTCTACGGCCACTCCGATAGTCCTGAACTTGCCAGTCCAGTTCCTCGGCATGCGCCAGCAGCCTGGCGTCAGGATTGATCGCGCACGGGTGTCCGACCAGCGAGAGCATGGGTAGGTCGTTGTAAGAGTCCGAGTACGCGAAGCAGCGAGCAAGATCCAATCCGTGCTCGCGGGCTAAGGCGCGCACGGCCTCCGCCTTGGCGGGGCCGTGCAGCAGATCACCTTTCAATCGGCCAGTGTAGACGCCGTCAATGTGTTCTGCAGTGGTACCCAACGCCCCGGTTAGTCCCATCCGGGCGGCAATGATGCCGGCCATCTCCACTGGCGCGGCGGTAACCAGCCAGACCTGCTGACCCACATCGAGATGCATCTGAGCGATCGCCCTCGTGCCTGGCCAGATGCGCTCAGCAATCGATTCCTCGTAGACCTCGGTAGCAATTTCGGTCAGCTCAGTTACCGTATGCCCTTCGATGAAGCCCAATGTCACGCCGCGGACATCCTCGATGTGGCCAGGCTTCTCTCGTCCCACCATGCGGAAGTAGGCCTGCAACCAGAGGCCCTTCACAATGACTCTGGTCGGAAAGAAGCCGCGTCGATACAGACCCTTGGCGAGCTGGAACAGCGACGCGCCCTGGACCACTGTGTTATCAAGATCAAAAAACGCTGCCGCGGTGGGATCCTCGCGGATCAGCGGCTCCTGTGGTACGACGCCTTCCTCGAAGTCCTCTGACGTTTCCTCGAGTGGCCCGGCCGCAGCCAAAGGACTGTCCTGGTCGACCGAAATTGCCGATGCGTCGCTCTCCGGCAGCGGCTCAGCCCTCGGCAAGGATTCAACTGGGTCGACTTGTTCGGCGGGCGCATGCTCCGATTTACTCATCGCGCCCTCCGGTCTGTTCACGCCATCACCATAATGTCCGGTTGAGCAGCGTTCGTGCCAGACTCAGCTGGGTGAACGACCAGGACATGGCGGTCGAACCCATCGACGCCGGATGGTTGGAGATCAACCTCGCCGATCTTGTGAGACGGCAAGCGCAGGCCCGGCCAGAGGCCGTGGCACTGGTTCAGCCAGGGCCGGTACGTCGCACCATGACTTGGGCCGAGCTGGACCGCCGAGTGGACGCGGTCGCTGCCGGATTGTCTGCGCACGGACTGCTCGCGGGGCATCGAATTGCGATCTGCGGACCGAACAGCATCGAATTCGTCGTGGCGTACTTTGCGACCCTACGTGCCGGTTATGTCGCAGTGCCGATCAATCCGGAGTCGACGGCCAGTGAGCTGCATCGGATGATCGACGACTGTGGGGCACGGGTGCTCTTCACCGCGGGCAATCAACCGCTGGAGGGACTACATCAGATAGGTCTGACATCCGACGGCCTCGACCAGTTGTCCGACTCGACGGCACAACCGGTGAGTTCGCCGCGGGATCCTGAAGCACTGGCGGTCCTGCTCTATACAGCCGGCAGCTCCGGTGAACCAAAGGCCGCGATGCTCACTCACCGCGCGCTACTGAGTCACCTGCACAACGTTGCATCACTTCAAGTCCTCGACCGCGACGACGTCGTGCTCGCCGTGCTGCCGCTG
>DATCXA010000767.1:0-7178 GCA_036566085.1 Propionibacteriaceae bacterium | reverse complement strand
CAGCGGCATCAAACTCCAGCGTGCAACAGGCCAATCCGACATCCAGCACATACAGCGAGCCGTCGCCGTACCAGTCGACCCAGCGCATGACACCACGGTAGTGCTGAGGATTGAAACCAAACCGTTGCACTCGAGTCGTCGAAGATCTCAATGGGTTCTCATGGGCTGAAAGTCCGCTAAATCACAGAAAGGCCTGCCTATCATGGGGTTATTGGCAGCCTCAGCGGAGATCGCAGCCACGAACCCCCCTGACACCTCACTTGCGGATGAGGCACGCCACAGGAAGAAGGCACGTAGAGAAGTGAAGCAGGTCAATACCCTCGACCGGGTCGTGATTCGGTTCGCCGGGGACTCGGGCGATGGCATGCAACTCACGGGCGATCGATTCACCTCCGACTCGGCGGTATTCGGCAACGACATCTCAACGCTGCCCAACTTCCCGGCTGAAATCAGGGCGCCCGCGGGCACCTTGCCTGGCGTGTCGAGCTTCCAGCTGCATTTCGCGAACTTCGACATCATGACTCCCGGCGATCGGCCGGATGTGCTTGTCGCCATGAACCCGGCAGCCCTCAAGGCCAACATCGACGACTTGCCGCGCGGCGGCGTGATCATCGCCGATTCCGCCGACTTCACCAAACGCAACCTGGCCAAGGTCGGCTACGACAGCGATCCGCTGACCGACGGCTCACTGGACCACTACCAGGTGCACGCGCTGGACCTCACGGGCATGACCGTCGAAGCAGTCAAGCCGTTCGGGCTTACCCGCAAGGACGCCACCCGCGCCAAGAACATGTTCGCGCTTGGGCTGCTGTCCTGGCTCTATCACCGGCCGACCGAGGGCACGCTCAACTTCCTGACCGCCAAGTTCGCCTCCAAGCCTGACATCCGCGATGCCAACATCACCGCCTTCAAAGCCGGGTACGCGTTCGGCGAGACCACCGAGGTGTTCGCCGTCACCTACGAGGTGGCACCTGCACCCATGCCGTCGGGAAAGTACCGCCAGATCTCTGGCAATTCGGCACTGGCGTACGGGCTGATCACTGCATCTAAGAAGGCCGGCCTGCCGCTGTTCCTCGGGGCCTATCCGATCACTCCTGCCTCTGACGTGCTGCACGAGCTGAGCAAGCACAAGCGGTTCGGGGTCACCACTTTCCAGGCTGAGGACGAGATCGCCGGAATCGGTGCCGCGTTGGGCGCGAGCTTTGCCGGGCATCTTGGGGTTACGACCACCTCCGGGCCAGGCGCTGTGTTGAAGTCAGAGACCATTGGGCTTGCCGTAGCGACCGAGTTGCCCTTGATCATCTGCGACATCCAGCGCGCCGGCCCGAGCACCGGCATGCCGACCAAGACCGAGCAGGCCGACTTGCTGCAAGTGATGTTCGGCCGCAACGGCGAGGCACCGCTTCCTGTCCTGGCGGCACAGTCTCCCGCTGACTGCTTCCCGACCGCGCTGGAGGCGGTACGGATAGCGATCAAGTACCGGACCCCCGTCGTGATCTTGTCTGACGGCTACATCGCCAACGGCGCAGAGCCGTGGCTGATTCCGGACCTCAACTCCATTCCGGCCATTGACCCGCAGTTTGCCTCTGCTAGCAACGCCGACGACAAAGCCGGTGAGCCGGTCTTCAAGCCCTATTTACGCGATCCCGCGACTCTTGCCCGCCCGTGGGCGATTCCAGGCACCGCTGGCCTGGAGCATCGGATTGGCGGCATCGAAAAAGCCAAGGACACCGGCGCGGTCTCCTATGATCCGGCCAACCACGAGGAAATGGTCCGCACGCGGCAGGCCAAGATCAACGGGATCGTGCAGGACATTCCAGACCTCGTTGTCGACGATCCCGCGGATGCCAACGGCCGGCACGCGCGGGTCTTGGTGCTCGGCTGGGGTTCCACGTATGGGCCGATCGTTGCCGCCGCCCGTCGGGTGCGCAAGAGTGACCGGTTGATCGCCTATACCCACTTGCGGCACTTGAACCCGTTCCCTGCCAACCTCGGTGACATCCTGCGCAGCTATGACCGCGTGATCGTTCCGGAAATGAACCTGGGTCAGTTGGCGCTCTTGCTGCGGGCGAAGTATCTAGTGGATGTACGCAGTTATTCTCGAGTTCGTGGGCTGCCAATCTCGCTCAGCGAACTTGCTCGTGATCTTGAAGCCGAAATTGATCAACTTAACCGCACCGCGAGCGTCGGGCGCGCGAGCGGTGCCGAAAGCTTGGAAGGAACGAATCAGTGACCGCCGTCGATCAGCTGCGTTCGGAGCTTGATCACCCATTGACTAACCAAAAGGCTTCAAACATGCCCAGTTCCCCGCTCGGCGCCAACGGCACGAGCTATCGAGGACTTGCCGGCGTACCACTATCGCTGGAGCCGCTGAACCGCAAGGACTTCACCAGTGATCAAGAGGTCCGTTGGTGTCCCGGCTGTGGCGACTACGCAGTGCTCGCTGCGTTCCAAGGTTTCATGCCCGAGCTGGGGATCAAACGCGAGAACACCGTGATCGTTTCCGGCATTGGTTGCTCGTCGCGTTTCCCTTACTACGTAGATACCTACGGCATGCACTCGATCCACGGCCGTGCTACTGCGATCGCTACCGGCGTTGCGACGGCGCGGGAAGATCTAGCGGTCTTTGTGATCACCGGTGATGGCGATGCGCTGTCGATCGGTGGTAATCATCTGATCCACGTGCTGCGTCGCAACGTGAACCTGACGATCTTGCTCTTCAACAACCGGATATATGGGCTGACTAAGGGGCAGTACTCCCCCACCTCAGAGATCGGCAAGATCACCAAGTCAACGCCGATGGGGTCTCTGGACAACCCGTTCAACCCGGTTTCACTCGCTCTTGGTGCCGAGGCGACCTTCGTTGCACGAACCATCGACTCTGATCGCAAGCACCTGACAGGAGTGCTCCGGGCGGCCGCTGCCCACCGCGGCAGCTCCCTTGTGGAGATTTATCAGAACTGCCCGATCTTCAACGACGGCGCCTTCGATGCGATCAAGGAGCCGGCCACGTCGGCGGATGCGATCATCCCACTGAACCACGGCGAGCCCATCCGGTTCGGCGTCGACGGGCGCCTGGGCGTCGTACGCGATCGAAAAACTGGGGCATTCTCGGTCGCCGAGGTGGCCGATGTCGGCGAGGATGCACTCGTCGTCCACGACGCCCACCTGGCGGATCCGTCGTTTGCTTTCGGGCTCTCCCGGCTTACCGATGCAGGCGTGTTGCATCGCGCACCGATTGGCATCTTCCGTGACGTCGAGGCGCCGACCTACGATGACCAGGCCCGCCAGCAAGTAGCTCTTGCGGCCAGCCTGGGCAATGATGACGGCGCCCTCCAGGCTGTCATCAACGGCGGCGACACCTGGACCGTCCGGGCTTGATTGCTCCGCTCGACAGGCGCGCTCCGCGCGGATCGCAGTAATTCGACAATCCGTGAGTTTGCCGTGGGCCGCGCGGCTGACCGGCTCGCTGACTAAAGTTCGCTGCATTGAGACGACCGGTCAGGAGACGACCCATGAGCTCGAACAACCCGTATGGGAACCCTCAGCCGCCGAGGCGAGGACAAATGCCAACTCCTGAACGGGAGCCGTCCCCCTACGGATATCCGCAGCAGACCGGTGGTGCGTATCCTCAGCAGCCAGCGGGTGGTAGCCCGAATACCGGTTCTGGCTACACGTTTGGACCATTTGCTCCCGACCAACAGCAAACCGGATGGCTCGGCGGTCCGCAGGCTGGCCCGTACGAGGGATCTGGGGGCCAGTACGACGCAGGACCGAGGCAACCAGCCCCGCCACCGAGGAGTACGAACAAGATCTTGATCATTATCGGGGCTGCCGCGCTGGCGGTAATCCTGATTGCCGTTATTGCGGTGGTCGTCGCCACTAGCGGTCGGCCGGCCACCAATCCGCAGGGCGGTCAGGGCACCGGAGGCCAGCAGACAAATTCATCGCAAAGCGGCGCGCCGCAGCAGGCGTCCCGTCCGTCCGACGCGGTGACGGCGTACCTGCAAGCCCTCGCGTCCGGCGACGCCACCGCTGCTCTCTCCTACGCCGCTGATCCAGCGCCCACGGGCCCGCTGCTGACCAATGAGGTGCTTGCCGCATCCCGGCAGCGTGCGCCACTGTCAGGCATCGACGTATCGGATGTCGAAGATCAGAACGCAAAATCGGTGTCGGCCAGTTACACGCTCGGCAGCTCCAAGGTCAGTGAGTCGTTCGACGTAGTCAAGGTCGGCGATATCTGGAAGATCAGCCGTGCCGTCAAGGATCTCGATATCTCCGGCATTGTGGATGGGTCGCTTCCGGTCAAGATCAATGGGGTGAAAGTTTCGGACGAGTCGATTGCAGTCTTGCCCGGCTCGTACGCCTTCACCACCGGGTTGCCATACGTCGGCTACGGGTCGCATAACGTCGTACTGGTGAAGAGCCCCTATGTTGAGGCGGACACCTACCAGATTCAAAGCCAGCTGAGCAAGGCCGGCAAGAAAGCGGTCATCTCGGCGACGAAGCGAAGCTTCAACAAGTGCCTCCAGCAGCACTCGCTCAGCCCAAGCAATTGCCCGCAAAAGTTCACCTCGAAGTACCGCTACAACAAGAGCACCATCACGTGGCGGCTAGCCGGCAGTGATCCTTTCCGGAAACCGGCAGTGACCCTAAACGGGAATCAGGCTCGGATCGAGGTGCCGATCAATCTGAAGCTATCGGGGAGTTGCACGTATCAGGGCAGATCAGGCAACTGCTCTGGGAACCTCACCGGAAGATCGATCGCCGTCGTCAAGGTGACGAGCAAGCCGCTCAAGGTCAAGTGGTCGTAACTATCGATGCGCGAGTAGCTCAGAAAGTATTGGCTACCGGTCGGTAGCATTTGCCGAGTGACTGAGATCTCTCCTGCTCGGAGACCTGCTATCGACTTCTCCACCTTCGATGAGAGCATCCGCATTCAGGATGATCTTTTCCGACATGTGAATGGATCCTGGCTCAATACCACGGAGATCCCGGCCGATAAGCCCCTGACGGGTGCATTCATGGATTTGCGCGACAAGGCCGAGGCAGCGGTCCGCGACATCATCACCACCCTGGAGGGTGGGGAGCCTGGATCGGACGAGGCCCGTATCGCCGACTTGTACGCCAGCTTCATGGATGAGGAGGCGGCGGAAAGGACAGGCGCCGCACCGATCCTGCCATTGCTGGCCTCCGTCGATGCTGTAGAGACGGTGCCGGACCTGACGCGGCTAGTGGGTGGGTTTGCGCGCCAGGCCGTGGCGGGGTTACTGGGGCTGCAGGCGGAGCCAGATCCTGGGAATCCTAACCGGTATGTGATATTTGTTGGCCAGGGCGGGTTGGGTCTACCCGATGAGGAGTACTACCGGCTCGACGAATACGCCGAGATCCGCACGCAATATTTGACGCACGTAGCGGCATCCTTCGCACTTGCTGGAATCGACGACGCCGAAGCTCAGGCGCAGCAAGTATTTGATCTTGAAACAGAGATCGCTGCCACCCACTGGGACAAAGTGAAGTGTCGAGATCTCAGGCTGATGTACAACCTGATGAGCCTGAATGAGTTCACAGCCAGCTGCCCCGGTCTGCATTGGCGGGAGTTCCTGGCCGGGGGAGACATTGCTGAGTCCAAGATGGCTGAGCTGGTGGCGATGCAGCCATCGTTCTTCGCCGACGTGTCGGCGTTGCTCACCGATGATCGGCTGCCCGCGTGGCGGGCGTGGGCACGCTGGAGGGTGATCAACTCGCTATCGCCCTATCTGTCGAGCGCCTTTGTCAATGAGAACTTCCACTTCTATGGGACCGTGTTGTCGGGTACGCCGGAGCTGCGCGAGCGCTGGAAAAGAGGCGTTGCCCTGGTGGAGAACTCGGTCGGCGAGGCTGTCGGCAAGATCTATGTCGAGCGCTATTTCTCCCCGACCGCCAAGGAGCGGATGGACCAGTTGGTCGGCAACCTGATCGAGGCGTATCGACGATCCATCACTGATCTTGACTGGATGACGGAGGAAACCAAGGAAAGCGCGCTCGGCAAGCTTGCCAAGTTTCGCTCACACATCGGCTATCCGACCAAGTGGCGCGACTACTCCTCCTTGGTGATCACTGGTGATGACTTGATCGGCAACGTCATGCGGGTGGCCAATTTTGAGGTGAATCGCGCGCTGAACAAGATCGGCCAGCCGATCGACCGCGAAGAATGGCTGATGACGCCGCAGACGGTCAACGCGTACTATCACCCGCTCAAGAACGAGATTGTCTTCCCCGCGGCAATCTTGCAATCTCCGTTCTTCAACGAGTACGCCGACGACGCGGTGAACTACGGCGGCATTGGTGCTGTGATCGGTCACGAAGTCGGACACGGCTTTGATGATCAAGGTTCTACCTGCGATGGCGATGGCATGCTGCGCAACTGGTGGACCGACAAGGACCGCGAGGCCTTCGAGGAGCGGACCGAAGCGCTGATCGATCAGTACAACGCCTTGGAGCCAATGCAAGCGCCCGGGCACCGAGTAAACGGCCAGCTGACCATCGGCGAGAATATTGGTGATCTTGGTGGACTCTCGATCGCCTTCAAGGCGTACCAGATTGCTCACGATCAGAACCCGGAACCGGCGCTGGACGGCTATAGCCCCGAACAGCGGCTATTCCTGAGTTGGGCCGCAATCTGGCAAGCGAAAGTCCGTACCGAGATGCTGCTGCAACGGATAGCGACCGACCCGCACTCCCCGGCTGAGTTCCGCTGCAACCAGATTGTCCGCAACCTTCCCGAGTTTTACGCCGCCTTCGACGTAGCAGAATCCGACGCTCTCTGGCTCGATGAGAATCAGCGAGTCAAGATCTGGTAGCCACCCACTGGCAGGTCGTCGACCTGGCCGACTTCGCCCGGCGAGTTGCCGCCCTGGCGGGTCCGGCACGCCCGGCGATCGTAGCGATCAAAGGTCAAAGCGCCGGCGGCAAGACCAGCCTGTCACGGCGGCTCGCTGGCGCGCTGCCGCAGTGTTCTGTGCTGCACACCGACGACCTCGCCTGGCACCACGGGGTCTTCAGCTGGGACGAGCTACTGATCAACGATGTACTGCCGGTGCTGCGTGATCGGCAAGCGCTGCACTACCGGCCGCCGGCCTGGGTGGGTCGGAGTCGAGACGGTGCGATCACGCTCGACGGTGATCGTGACTTCGTGA
>DATCXA010000764.1:0-2285 GCA_036566085.1 Propionibacteriaceae bacterium | reverse complement strand
GCAGCCCGAGCCGCAGGGATCGCAGCACCGGCGGCCAACCGTGACCCATCTGCATCTCCACCTGAGGTGCCACCGAGATCTTGCCGCCGCTGTCCTTGACGAGCTGCCATTCCTCGTCGCTGAAGTGACAACAGTGGATGTAAGTCGTGTCGGGACCTAGCAGTCCGTAATTGTCAAGGGTCTTGATCATCGCGAAACGTCCGGCGAGCCGGCCCATCGCGACATGGACAGTGATCGGAATGCCCAGCTCACGTGCAAGTTTCCACTCCGCACGCACGACCTCCTCCATGCAGAAGCCGGTGCCGCGGGTGGCCAGGGCCAGGGTGAGCAACCCGTCCTCAGAGCTGAAGTAGGTGTCACGGACGCGTCGGACGTCGTCGCCAGGAATCGTGATCTTGCTGTTGAACCAGTACTCGGCCAGCGAGAGATTTGCGCTGCCGTACGCGTACTGCGCTCGAATTCCCGTCTCTTGCAGGCCGGTGATGGCCGCGTCGGAATGATCGGGCGTGTTGTTGATATGTGACCAGTCGACCAGCGTGGTAATTCCAGCGTTCAGGCACTCCAGAGAGCCGGCGACATTGCTGGCGTGCACGTCCTCGGCTCGGTAGACCGGCGCAAAGGTGTCCAAGACCTCGACAAAGTAGTCATCGAGCGTGGCATTGGGCGCGCAGCCACGAATTGCGGCCTCCCAGGTGTGCCGATGCGTATCGACAAAGCCAGGTATCACGATCGAGTCGCTGGCGTCGATCACCTCGGCATCAGCGCTTATGTTCGGCTCAACGCCGACGATCTTGTCGTCTTCGATGAGTACGTCAGCAGTGAGATCTCCGATCTGGGGATCCATGCTTACGACGCTTCCGCCGCGGATGAGTGTCCTGGTTGTCATCTGGCCATGCTCCTTTGCACTGTGAGTGGTTTCGTTGGTTCCTCTCAGAAGGCGGCGAGCCGTCGTACGGCGTCGACGACCTTGTCGACGGTGGGGATCACCTCGTCTTCGAGGGCGTCGGCGAACGGGAGCGGTACGCACTCCGCGGCCACCCGCCGGATCGGCGCGTCTAGTAACTCGAATCCCTCATCCGCGACGATCGATGCGACGGTTGCCCCCCAGCCGCCCTGGTAGGGGTTCTCTTCGACCAAGATCAAATGTGAGGTCCGCGCCACCGAGGACAGCACCGCCTGAGCATCAAGCGGAACCAGGCAGCGCAGGTCGATCACCTCGACCGAAATGTCTTCCCCGGCCAGCTGCTCGGCAGCCGACAGTGCGGTCGACACGGTTGAGGCCAGAGCAACGATCGTGACGTCATCGCCGGAGCGTACGACTGCTGCCTCACCCAGCGGCACGACATGATCAGCCGGCGCGGGTTCGCCCTTACTCGCGAGCAAACCCTTGTGCTCAAAGAAAATCACCGGGTCGTCACTACGGATGGCTGACGCCATTAGCCCGACGACATCGGCGGGTGTCGACGGCGCGGCGATCTTGAGACCAGGCACGGTAAAGACCCAGTTCTCGACTGCTTGGGAGTGCTGGGCGCCGAAGCCGAGACCGCCACCATTGGCGGTGCGGATTACGAGCGGCACAGTCACCTGGCCGCCCGTCATATAACGCATCTTGGGGATTTCGTTGGCCAGGTAGTCGTAGCAGCACGCGAAGAAATCGGAGAACATGATCTCTGCGACCGGTCGCATCCCGGTCATCGCCGCCCCAAGCGCGGCACCGACGATTGCCTGCTCAGAGATCGGGGTGTCCCAGACGCGCTCCGCTCCGAACTCGGTAAAAAGGCCCGTCGTTGTCTTGAAGACGCCCTCGGCGGCACCGATGTCCTCCCCAAGGCAAACCACCGTCGAATCGCGGCGCATCTCTCGAGCGATTCCCTCGGAAACGGCCTGTCGGTAGGTGATCAATTCCGCCATGCCGCACCACCGTCGGCCCAGACATCGGTGAGGGCTGTAGCCGGCTCGGGCGGCGGCGCGTCCTTGGCTTCTTGAATGGCGGCTTTGACGATCTCCGCTGCCCTGGCGTCGGCCGCGTCAATGTCGGTCTCGTCAACTCCGAGGCTGGTCAGTCTCTCCCGCGCCACCAGCAGCGGATCGCGCTGCATCCAGAGTTCAACCTCATCGGCCGGGCGGTATTTCGCTGGATCGGCTCGGCTGTGCCCGTAGTGGCGATAAGTCAGCGCCTCGATGATCGTGGGTCCATCGCCGGCTCGGGCCCGGTCGACAGCACTCTCCATCGTGTCGTAGACCTTGACCACGTCATTGCCGTCGATGATCTCGGCAGGCAGCCC
>DATCXA010000752.1:0-2706 GCA_036566085.1 Propionibacteriaceae bacterium | reverse complement strand
CACCAACTCGAACAACGTCAACCCGCAGTCGACCGCGGCCGGCAACCAGACGTCGGGCGGGGGCGTGCCGCCAGTTGCGTATCTGTTGATCGACGGCCACAAACTTGATCCGTCGGATCCGAAATATGCATTCGACGCGTGTCACGGATTCCTGGGCGAGCAGAGCACTGAGGCAACAGCCGCGGGCTGCACGGCTTGGTACCGCGGCATCGGTACGGAGGGGGCAGACGAGGCCGAAAAGGCCATTTGCGCCGCCCTCCCACAGTACTGTCAAGAGACGCAAGCGCAGGACATCCTCACGGCAGTCCTCGCCGTCGAGATCATCCTGACCATCGGGCTGACACTTACGCCCGGCCCGGACGAGGCGTTGCCAGGAAGTGCCGCCGCGGGGACACAGGCAGCCCTCCAGCGCATAGCCTCAAACCTCAATGGACTCCTTCGACGGGAGGCAGGCTTTGCAGGTACCGGCCAGCCGCTGATCATCGACAATTCGTTGGGTGCCAACCCCAACCGGATTGCACAGCTGCTGCGTGACTCCGGGCGAAACGCTCAGACGGTTAACGCGATATTCGGCAAGGACCCGAAGGACCCTGCGATCATGCAGCTTGCTGAGCAGATTGGGGCCCGGGTGGTGACAAGTGACAAGACTGGTTTCGGCCCGATCGGAATCCGCCTTGATCAACGAATACGAAACCCGCAAGACGCTGTTCGATACCTAGAGTCGCTTGGCTATTGACTGAGCTCGTGTGCCGAAGGAGATAGCGGATGGAGGCGGGAAATGCGCGCGATTTGTTCCTACGCCGCCGCGCTGGCCTACACGAGCCAACGTGGCTGTGGCCGCGGTTTGGAGACGACGCGTGAGTTCAGACGGCCGGATTGACACGGAGGAACGCGACCTTCGCATTATCCACGAACGTTGGATCAAGCGACTTCATAGAATCCAAGACTCGCCAGAGTACCGAGACGAATGGTACGGTGAGCAGTGTCTGCACTGCCGATTCTACATTCCGCTCCAGGAGCCGCTCGGCTTCGACTATGGCGCGTGCGCCAACGCTGAGTCGCCATTCGATCATCAAGTAATGTTCGAGCATGATGGCTGCGCATGGTTCGTCCTCAACGAAGCCTATGATTCCGACTTGACGGCAGGCCGAGAAGAATAGGCCGCACCTGCGGCCCCGAGCGCCGACGCTGGCGCGCTTTGCCGCACTATCACGTGACCGTGGCCGGCGGCTCAGGTGACGCGCTCAGCGGGCGCCAGATGTTCGCCTACGACCGGCTCAACCGCCTGATCACCAGCACTGGCCTCGTCAGTGGCGCCCGCAGCTACACGTACGACCTCGACAGCAACCGCCTGACCAAGACGGAAGGCGGCACCACGTCCAACGCGACGTACGACGCGACGGGCGCCCTTAAGCAGGTCTGGCAGACCGGGCAGGGCCTGCCCCAGTTCGCCACCCATGACGCCTTCGGCAACCTGCTGGCCAACCCCGAGACCGGGCTCGCCGCGCCAACCTTCAGCTACGACGCGGCCAACCGGCTGACCGCCATCGATGCTGCCGGCTCGACCAACGACACGAGCTTCGGCTTCGATGCCCTCGGGCGCCATCTGAGCCGGACCATCAACGGCACGACCGAGACGTACGAGTTCCTGGGGTCGACCGAGACCGTCACGCGGATCGACGCCGCCACCGACATCGCGGGCCTGGTCGATGACACAGGCGCCCGGCAGGCCACCCTCAGCGGGAGCTCGGTGGCGTGGCTCATGCCCGATCCCCACGGCAACGTGGCGAGCGGGGCGCAGGCGAGCGCGCTGACGACCGCCCTGCGCTACGACGGTTACGGCCAGACCATCGCCACTGCGCCGACGAGCCTGCCCGCCGAGGCCAAGCGCTGGAAGTACCAGGGCCGCCTCGACATCGCGCCCGAGGGGCTCACCACCCCGCTGTACGAGTTCAGCGCGCGCTTCTACGCACCGGGCTTGGGCACGTTCACCCAGCTCGACCCGCTGCAGGGTAGTGCGCTCGACCCGTTAACCCTCAACCGCTATCTGTACGCCGCGGCCAACCCGGCCACCCTCATCGACCCGACCGGCCACTTCACGATGGAGAAGGACGATCCTTCGGACCCGTGTCGGAACCGCGGTGACGCTGGCTGCGGTGAGACGGCGGTTGCCAACCCGGGCCCCGCAGGTGGCTGGAAGTCGAGCACGGGTGCCGTCTACAGCAGCTACACCGGCAACACCAACTCGAACAACTCGCCGAGCACGTCGGTGGTCAACCAGACCGCCGGGGGGAGCGATCCACCACCTCAGTTCCCAGGCCCCGCGTCCGAGTACCCGGGCTATGACGTCGCCCACAACACGGCCATCGACTGCCAAATCAGCAACGGAGGGAACTTCGTCTCCACGTTGCAGTGCGCTCAGAATCTCCTCGGCGAGTCCTGGGGTCGGTGGGCCTTCAAGGAGTTCATTGGCAAGGGCGACCGCCAGTTCATGGAGAGTGACCTCGACGAGGCGGAGCGCAAGTGTCTCTCTGGCATTACCGGCTTCTGCGCGACATACCAGGCGCTGCTGCCCTTCTACCAAGACGACACCCAGAACCCGCTGGGCGCAGCCATCGGGGCCGCATTCGTATACCGCTACTTGCTGCGGGCAAGCGTCAGGAGCGACCCGAGTCGGGTGCGGGCGGCCGTGGGTGAGACGCCAGG
>DATCXA010000746.1:0-4350 GCA_036566085.1 Propionibacteriaceae bacterium | reverse complement strand
TGTGATCAGCGCTGGCCACGCGAAAGCCCTGCTGGCGATCGAGGACCCGGATGGACAGGAGCGCCTCGCACAACGGGTGATTGCCGAAGGCCTATCGGTACGCGCCCTCGAGGAACTGGTGACCTTGGGCGATCACCGCGGCAGAACCCCCCGTCAGCGACGTCAGTCCAGAATGGTGGCGCCGAAAGCCAAGGACCTCGCCGATCGGCTGTCCGACCACTTTGAGACTCGAGTGAAGGTTGAGCTCGGCAGGACCAAGGGCAAGATCGTTATCGAGTTCGCAACGGTTGACGACCTGGAACGCATCGTGGGCTTGATCGAAAAGCAACCCGACGTAGCCGAAGAATATCGACAAAGCGACATTCAGGAGGAGGTGGGCGCTGGCTCAGCCGCTTCAGCTTGAGCGGCCAGCTTGGCCCTGATGTTTTTAGTTGCCGACCGCTCGGCCACAAACGACAGGAACGGCACAGTGCCGGCCAATGCGATCAAGATCATCCGTTTCCAGCTCCACCTGGCGCGAAGTCCGAGGTCTACAGCGGTGATCAGCAAGATCATGTAGAGATAGCCGTGGGGGATGGCGGTCCAGGTCACGACCGTCGGATCGTCGTAGAAATACTTCAGCGGGAGTCCGACACACACCAAAACCACTAGGAGGGTCCCTACGACCCAGGCCATGATCCGATAGCGGATCCACGCGTTGCGCATGGCCTGAAGCCTATGTCGGCTCCGCTGGCTCCTCCGATGTGACATCAACCACCTCGGCCTCCCGAACCCCAAGATCCCGAGCCATCCGAAAAGCCATAAACAGCGTGAATGCAGCGAACAGCCACCACTGCCCGACATAGGCCACATTGCGTAGTCCGCCTGGCGCCTCAGGCAATTGCAGCGGAGCCGCGGCCAACCCCTGGCTGGTCGCGTCGGCGCTCGACAGCGTCACATAGCCGTCGATCAGCGGGCCAGGCCACTGTTGTGCCAGGGCCGGCAGGCGTACAGATGCAATCTGGCCGCTCGGGAGATCGGTGTCTGGCACATGTTCTTCGGTGGGCAGCAGTACGCCGGTCTGGTGGACCGGCCCAGCGGGCGGCGGCGGAGCGCTCGGAGTGGAGATGATTCCCCGTACCACGGCTACGACACTGCCATCGGCTTGCCGGAGCCCGCTGAGCACACGGAACCGATCTGCTCCATCCACCGGAACCAGCAACTGCAAGGCCGGATCGTAGCTGCCGTCGAACACGACCGATCGTCCGTACCCCTCAATCGCCGGCGCGCCCGGTCGAGCCACCGAGTTGAGCGGGACCGCTGGTGCTGAGGCCCGGCGCGCTGCAGCTGCTGCTCCCTGACGGTGGTATACGTCCAGCTGCCAAAACCCAAGGGTCACCATCGCCGCTGCCAGGCCGATACCAAGGGCGATGACCAGGGCCTGCTTGAACCGGGTCATCGGGAACGTTCTCTCAGCACAAGTTCCTTACGGCGCCACCATCGAGATCGCCTTGGTCTGGCCCCGGACGGCCGCCACATGTACCAGGTCCGCGCACATCTTTCCTAGGCTCCAACCAGCGGTTTCGATTGCCAAGGGCACCGCTGACGTCTCGGTCATTCCCGGCGCGACGTTGACTTCGAGAAAGACCGGCTCACCCTCTGGTGTCACGATGATGTCCGTACGAGACAGGTCCCGAAGGCCGAGCACCCCATGGACCCGGAGCGCGACATCCGCGCAGGCGTTCGCGACATCGTCCGCGACCTCGGCGGGGCAGAGGAACCGAGTGGCGCCGGCGGTGTAGCGGGCGGCGTAGTCGTAAACGCCAGACTCTGGCCGAATTTCAACTGCGGGGAGAGCGATTGGACCATTGCCCCGATCCACCACCGCCACGGTCACCTCGGTTCCGGCGATGAACTCCTCGATCACTGCCACCGAGCCGTACGCGTACGCCCCGACCATGGCGGCGGGAAGCTCCTCAGCGCGGGTGACCTTGC
Organism: Propionibacteriaceae bacterium; assembly: GCA_036566085.1. Taxonomy (GTDB): domain Bacteria; phylum Actinomycetota; class Actinomycetes; order Propionibacteriales; family Propionibacteriaceae; genus Microlunatus. The sequence continues at coordinate 2,376 of DATCXA010000746.1, read as the reverse complement.
TACATCCCAGCGCCGATCCACAGCGTGACGGCTTGATCATCATCGGAAAGCCGATTTGATCACCCAGGGCTTGAACGAGAACCGGGGCACCCAGCTCCTTGAAGATCTCGTACGGCAGCGCGACCTGAGTCGGCGTTCGAATGCCCGCGGCACCGACGATCGTCGTGGCAATCGATTTGTCGAACGCCACTCGGCAGGCCGAGCCGACCGAGCCGACGAAGGCCACACCCATCAGCTCGAAGACCTCGCGCAGCGCTCCATCCTCGCCGGCCTCGCCGTGCAGTAAGGGAAAGACCACAGAGCCGGTGAGCTCGGTGAGTCGCGCCAGCAACGTGGAGTCAACATCAGATTCCACGACCTCGATGCCACGAGAACGCAACGCCTGACTGACCCGACGCCCAGAACGCAACGAAACCTCGCGCTCATGGGACAGGCCCCCCGAGAGCACGATCACCGTCTGCAGGTATCCGTTTTCGGCCACCCAATCCTTCTTCCATGATCATCAGATCATGATCAACTTCGATCAAGATCAACTTCTGGCCCAGGCTCCATGATCATCAAGGCTGATCGGGCCCCGGTGCCTCACGTGGTCCGAGTGCGCGGCGACCGCTCTCCGACTCAACGGCAGTACCGAAGATCTCAAGCATCCTCGCCTCGTACTCCAGCACCTCACCAAGCCGGCGGGTGCCTTCGATGATGCGCTCTGGCGTGGGGAAACAGTACGACAACCGCATGTGGCGGCTACCAAAGCCATCGGCGTAGAACGCCGTCCCCGGCACGTACGCTACGCGAGCCGTGACGGCGCGGGGCAGCATGGCGTGGGAATCAATGCCCGATGGCAGCGTCAGCCAGACAAAGAAGCCACCTTGCGGGTAGGTCCAGGTCGTCCCCGCCGGCATGTGACTAGTGAGCCCGGCGATCATGGCATCCCGTCGCTCCCGATACATCTCGCGGAAGACCTTGATCTGTCCCCGCCAGTCGTGGTTGGCCAAGTAGGCCGCAACCGCAGATTGCGAAAAGACCGGTGGGCAGAGAGTTGCCGCCTCCTGGGCGAGCACCAGCTTTTCGCGTACAGCGTGGGGCGCGAGCACCCAGCCGACTCGGAATCCCGGTGCAAAAGTCTTGGAGAATGAGCCGAGGTAGATCACCTGACGCTCGTTGAATGAGCGCAAGGCTGGGATCGGCTCGCCGTCGAAACCGAGCAACCCATAGGGATTGTCCTCGACCACCAGCAGATCGGCCCTTTCGGCGAGGTGCAGCAGCTCGAGCCGCCGATCGAGGGACTGAGTGACGCCAGCGGGATTGTGGTAGTTCGGAATGGTGTAGAGGAATTTGACCGTTCGCCCAGCCCGACGCAGCGCCCTGAGCGCATCTGCCAGCGCGGTCGGGTTCAGGCCTTGCTCATCCATCGCGACGTGGACGACCTCGCACTGGTAGGAGCGGAAAACCCCGAGCGCGCCGACGTAGCTGGGCGCCTCGCATAGCACCACGTCGCCGGGATTACAGAAGATGCGGGTAAGCAAATCCAGGCCTTGCTGCGATCCGACGGAGACCATCACATCGTCCGGGTGAGCTGAGATGTTCTCCAGCCGCATCACCTCACAAATCGCTTCCCGTATCGCCGGCTCGCCCTGGCCTGAGCCGTATTGCATAGCACGTCGCCCGTCAGTGAGCACCAGCTCGTTGAGGACCGAACCCACGACATCGAGGGGCAGATCGGTGATGTTGGGCATGCCGCCAGCGAGTGAGACGACTTCTGGGCGATTGGCAACGGCGAACAAAGCCCGGATTGCCGATGCCGTCATGCCATGCGCGCGCGCCGCGTACCGGTCGATGTAGTGATCGAGGCGAGTGTCTTGGCGGTGCAGCCGCTCGAGCGTCGGCTCGTCAGGCTCAGAGGGGGAAGTCTCACTCACAGAACTAGCCTGCCATTTGTTTGGAGCTGCTCGCACTACTCCTCCTCAGCGCGGCGGCACGCGATTTCCCGACGCTCGCAGCTGGTTCAGCTGATTTCAGCCAACGACCTCGTGTCCAGTCAGGTGGAGCGCTCTCGGTAAAGGGTCGGGGGTTCGTTCCAATCGCTAGAATCGTCGGGGTGCCAGGGCCGACCGCAGGAAGCGCCGTACCCGTGGGTAGGGCCCGCACACTCGCTGAGGTGTACCGACACTTCGGTGAGGTCGACGCCGAAATATCGCCGCTGTACGAGCGCGTCGCCATCGCCCTGAGTGAGTCCGACGAGGCACTGCGCGCCATTGAGGCGGCGCCGGCGCGCAAGCGGCACCCCACGGTGATCCTCGCCGCGCTGCATGACCTCGCTCTCGCCGGACGCGCCCCGGCGCTGGCCGCGGCCTATGCCGGTGCGGACGGCGACGCTGC